>JBBSUA010000009.1:0-16317 GCA_038235315.1 Pseudomonadales bacterium
CTACTGAATAAAAATATCTTATAAAGCTTATAAAAACAGCAACTCACTGATCCCTAACATCATCAACAATAGTCGTTTATCGATAGAATTTTACTTAAATAGTAGATAATAAATTCATCTGCTATTACAATATTTGATACTTAAGATAAAGTAACTTATTAGAGAAACCAACCAATTGTCTACAATGTACTTACAACATCTTTAAAATATTGAAGTAATTAAAGTGCTTAAAAATTGACTATCGGTATTGTTCTCGTAATCATATGTATCAAAAACGGGATTTTGTGCATTATAACGCATAGAAATAACAATTGCGAATGATTGTGACACAAAGAACGGTTTACTTTGTTACATAGAAAGCTGACATAAATTCAGTTTTAAGGAGCAGTTAACTTGGTTTTTTATTTACTAATCAATCAACAGTAGTTAGTAAGTCTAGCAAAGCAGTGACACTACTAGAAGGCGTTACTTTTGGATTAATGACGACACCTAAATAACGCTGTAGCTCAGTGTTATTGGCCATGTCGATACGTTCTAAATCTTGACTGATCAAGGTTTGTGGTAATACTGACCAACCAAGACCAACAGAGACTAGCATACGAATAGATTCAAGTGGATTGGTACTCATTGTGGCATATGGTTTTAGATTGTGTTTAGCAAATTCAGCTAATGTGATTTGAGTAGTAAAGGTATTAGCAGAGGGCAAAATAGCAGGATAATGCGCTAATTGTTCTAAAGTCACATCATTCTTTTTTGCGAGAGGCGACAATGCGCCTGTCATAAAGTAAAGCGGGTCTGACCAAAGAGTGTGATAGGTTAAACGCTTATCATAGACAGGTGGCAGAGTTAAAAAAGCCAAGGATAGATTGCCATCTAACACCGCTTTGTGCGCTTCTTCTGAGTCGACAAAATGTACTTCTAGCTGCACAGCCGGATAGCGCTGAATAAAATGTTTTAATACGGGGGCTAAATGATGTAAGCCAATGTGGTGGCTAGTACCGATAACTAACTTTCCAGAGACCACTTGTTTAGAGTGCTGCAAGTTTATTTTAAAATTCTCATAATCATCGAGCCAACGTTTGGCGTGTGGTAGCATCTCGCTTGCTACCTGAGTAGGAACGATACCACGGCCTACGGTATCAAACAGTGTAATCTTAAATTCATCTTCTAGATTTTTGATACGCTTACTAACAGCAGGCTGAGTAATAAAGAGCTTTTCCGCCGCGCCTGAGATGCTGCCTGTTTGCATCACAGTCACAAACGTTGTCAAATTGGTAGTATTCAAACCGATGTCCTTAGCTATTGAGCGAGCTATAAATAAAAGTTAGGTGATCCAGTCACAATGTCTTAGAAATAAAAGTTTGGGACTAGATAAAAATCATCAATTATTATTATAGGATTAGGCTGTTATAATCACAAGACATCGAAACACTATTTGACATTTATATTTGATTGGCTAAAAGAACGTTCTTTGATTGTTTATAAAATTTTTATAAATATTATAAACATAAGTTTGGTATAAATAGCAAGTAATTGGCACCTAATAAGGGATAGTAATATGGCAGCTCAGACGTTATACGATAAACTTTGGAATGCTCATGAAGTCACGAAACGTGATGATGGTTCCAGCCTAATTTACATTGACCGCCATCTATTGCACGAGGTAACTAGTCCACAAGCTTTTGAAGGGTTAGAGCTGGCAAATAGAGCACCGTGGCGTCTATCTGCCAATATTGCCAGTCCTGATCACAACGTACCGACAGTGACTAAAGAGCGCTTAGAAGGTGTTGCTGGTATCAAGGATAAGGTGTCACGCTTGCAAGTGGTCACTCTAGATGACAACTGCGCTAAGTTCAATATCGCAGAATTCACTATTAATGATGCTCGTCAAGGTATTTTGCATGTGGTTGGTCCTGAGCAAGGATTGGTATTACCGGGTATGACAGTAGTGTGTGGCGACTCACACACGGCAACTCACGGCGCGCTTGGTTGCTTAGCGCATGGCATTGGTACTTCCGAAGTTGAGCATGTATTAGCGACTCAATGCTTGATTCAAAAGAAATCAAAGAATATGCAAATTCGAGTTACTGGCAAGCTTGGTGCTGGAATCACCTCAAAAGATGTAGTGCTCGCTATCATCGCGCAGATAGGTACAGCTGGTGGCACAGGGCATGCCATTGAGTTTGCAGGATCAGTGTTCGAAGATATGAGTATGGAAGGACGGATGACAGTCTGTAATATGGCGATCGAAGCGGGTGCGCGTGTCGGTATGGTCGCTGTTGATGACACGACGATTAATTATGTCAAAGGTCGTCCTTATGCACCAACAGCGGATCAGTGGCAACAAGCAGAGAGCTACTGGCGTACTTTCTATTCAGATGATGATGCGGTGTTTGATACCGTTGTCGAAATCGACGGTAGCCAGATCGCCCCGCAAGTATCTTGGGGCACGTCACCTGAAATGGTAGTCGATATCACTCAATCTATACCGACACCTGATCAAGCGGCTGATGAGTCGCAGCAAGAAGGCTGGTTACGCGCTTATACTTATATGGGTGTACAGGGCGGACAACCGATTACGGATATTCAGCTTGATCGCATTTTTATTGGCTCGTGTACCAATTCACGTATCGAAGATTTGCGTGATGCAGCAGCAGTTATTAAAGGTCGCAAAGTCGCGAATACGATTAAAGAAGCGATCGTCGTTGCAGGATCTGGACAAGTAAAATTGCAAGCGGAAGCCGAAGGGTTAGATACGTTATTTACAGACGCAGGGTTTGAATGGCGTGAGCCGGGTTGCTCAATGTGTTTGGCGATGAACGCCGATAAACTTGAGCCACAAGAGCACTGTGCATCGACCTCTAATCGTAACTTTGAGGGTCGTCAAGGTAATGGCGGGCGTACGCATTTGGTTAGTCCTGCAATGGCAGCAGCGGCAGCATTAGCGGGTCACTTTGTGGATGTACGCACCTTTTAGGCAATAAATTAAACAATAAAAGCTGATGTTTATTCTTTAATTAGAACTCAATTTATAGGACGTTTTTATGCAAGCTTATAACACTCAAACGGGTATCGTCTGTCCCATGGATCGCTCAAACGTCGATACCGATCAGATTATTGCAAAGCAGTTTTTAAAATCTATTAAGCGTACTGGCTTCGGGGTTAACTTATTTGACGATTGGCGTTATCTTGATGAAGGCGTACCTTCTTTAGGTGGCAGCCAAGATAATAGTCATCGTCCGCTGAATCCTGACTTTATTCTCAATCAGCCACGTTATCAAGGCGCGACTATTCTGTTGGCGCGTAAGAACTTTGGTTGCGGTTCTAGCCGTGAACATGCGCCATGGGCGCTATCTGAATATGGATTCCGTACCATAATCGCACCCAGCTTTGCTGATATTTTTTATAACAACTGTTTTAAAAACGGCATGTTGCCTATTGTACTCGATGAAGCGATTGTCGATACCCTTATGCAAGCGACCTTCGCTAATGAAGGCTATGAGCTTAGCGCTGATCTTGAGCGTCAAGTGGTTATTGCTCCTACAGGTGAAGAGTATCCCTTTGACGTTGATGCGTTTCGCAAACACTGTCTATTAAACGGTCTTGATGATATTGGCTTGACTTTGCAACAAAGCGACGCGATCAAAGACTATGAGCATAAAATGATGCAAAAAACGCCGTGGATATTTAATCCAGTCCACGCATAGTGGGCAAATTCTATGGTGATACTGCAGTCTCATCGTAACTGATAAATTTGTAGTATCAACACATAGATAAAATGTAATAAAAACTAAGTATTTGGTAATACAATGTTGAGTTATGGTAACGACATAGCTAGAATAAAAGATAATTTATTATCACTATGGGTAGTAGCTGTCATTATGAATACAAACCGTTATATCGTATTTACAAGCGCCGTTGTTGCCACTAGCTTATTGCTATCCGGATGTCAGTCGTTGACTGGCTATAAAAAGATAGAAAACGTTGACAGTGCGACGGTATGGGCGGGACAAGTCATACCTCTTACTGGTGAGGTTAATATTGCCTGTGCGGGAACGTATCACTGCGAAATCACTCAAATCGATAAAACTTTAGTCATAGCAACGGATACCCATCAGCCTATTGATCCTAATGCAGTAGTTTCTATGACAAATGCTGATGGAATACCTTACGCAAAGCTCACCAAGCGTGAACAAGCACAAATACAGGCGGACACTACACTGCTGTCAGACAATAAGTCAGTAAAAATAGTACCCTTATCAGTTTCTGGTATACCAGGTCTAATCAATTATTATGCCCGTGTTAAACCAATCAAACGCGAAGTACATATTAATTTTTATCCTGAGAATAACCTCGATTATGTTGAGCGTTTTGCAATGATTGACGAGTTTAAGCAGTCAGGGACTTATTTGCTACAAGCCTATCGCAAAAAAATGCCTCAAGATTCGGGTAGCTTACTAGATAGTGCATCACCCGCGCCACTATGTGTTGACTTGCTAAAAGATGGCAAGCTACAACGTCGTTTTTGTAAGCAGATGACGAGTGAGCGTCAAGGTGAATTTGTAGAGGCGGGAACTTTAAATTAGGCTAAAAATAAATAATTAAGGCGTGCCTAACTACTTATAAATAGCCCTACTTTCATTTTATTATTTTATTCATTGACAAGGAACAGTATGGCAACGATATTAACATTAGCAGGCGATGGTATTGGCCCTGAAATTATGACCCAAGCGATTGATGTGCTTAGAGCCGTCAACAAGAAATTTGACTTAGATTTAACGCTTGAGTCAGGATTGATTGGCGGTGCGGCAGTCGATGCTACCGGTGATCCGTTGCCAGATGCCACTTTAGATCGCGCAAAAGCAGTTGATGCCGTATTGTTAGGTGCTGTTGGCGGACCTAAGTGGGACAGTATTGAGCGTAGCAAACGCCCTGAGCGTGGTCTACTAAAAATTCGTAGTGAGCTTGGGTTGTTTGCTAATTTACGTGTTGCCAAGCTGTATCCGCAACTGGTTAACGCTTCAAGTATCAAACCCGAAATAATCTCAGGTCTTGATTTATTGATTGTTCGTGAACTGACTGGTGGTATTTATTTTGGTGAGCCGCGTGGTATCCGTACTTTAGAGAATGGCGAGCAGCAAGGCTACAATACGATGGTCTATAGCACTAGCGAGATTCAGCGTATTGGTAAAGTCGCGTTTGAGCTGGCAAGGACTCGTGCTCAAACGTCAGGGATGCCTGCTAAAGTATGCTCAGTAGACAAAGCAAACGTCCTAGAAGTTACTGAGTTGTGGAAACAGACGATGACTGATTTGCAGCAGGCAGAGTACAGCGATGTTCATTTATCGCATATGTACGCTGATAATGCTTGTATGCAGCTGATTCATAATCCTAAGCAGTTCGATGTGATGGTAACCGGTAATATGTTTGGCGATATCTTATCTGATGAAGCGGCTATGTTGACGGGTTCTATTGGTATGCTGCCATCCGCCAGTCTGGATAAAAATGGTAAAGGTATGTATGAGCCGTGCCATGGTTCAGCACCTGATATTGCAGGGCAAGATAAAGCCAATCCACTAGCCACGATTCTTTCTGTTGCGATGATGCTACGTTACACTTTTAAGCAAGAAGCAGCAGCGCAAGCCATTGAGCAGGCGGTTAGTGATGTGCTAGATGATGGCTTACGTACTTTTGATATTCTAGATAGCAGCGAATCAGGTTTGACTCAAGTGGGCTGCAAACAGATGGGCGAGGCAGTGTTAGCAAAACTGATATAAGCAATCGTTAGTAATTCCATAATTTTAATAACATAATTCTAATAACATAGTTCTAATGAACAGTTTTCACAATTCATCCCATAAGCTGATCAGCAGTTTGTGGGATTTTTTATGTGGATATTACTTTTCATCGGCTATATGTTGATTTAGGCTTGATACGATTCTGGCGGAATTAACATAGATACTGTATGAGTAGGCTGTTGTTAACACAACACTGTTATATGCTCACATAACCTTATGGCATGCTTAATAAGCTTATTAATAATAAAAATCATGTTAATAGAACTGAAAATTAATATTAAAAAATTCGAGGAAAAACTATGTATCAATTGACTAAAATTACTGGTGCTATGGTAGCTGTTGGTTTATCTACTATAATATTCACGGGGCAAGCAAGTGCCGCTATAACAAGCAATACTAATGATGTTAGTCCAGTAACTAATGGCGTGAGTCAAAAATTAAGTGGCGAGAGTAAAACTGCAAACTCACTCAATAAGCTGCTGCCAACTATTAAATATAACACTGAGAGTTTACCTAAATCTGCACAGCAGGTGAATAACGCTAATTGGAAATCGGGTACTAGCATCAATCGAAACACGGGTACTAAGATACAAGCATTACTTAATTGGCGTCATAATGGAGTCGGCCCTATTGATGGTTATTGGGGTAAAAATACTCGTAAAGCCATGCAGGCTTTTCAAAAAGCGAATGGTTTAAGCGTCACTGATGATCTAAATGAAGAAACTTGGCAAGCATTAACGGCGAGCGAGAGGCTTACTCGTCAGCCTGTATTAGTCAATTACCAGCTCAGCAATGATGATATCAATATTAAGACGACTACCATTCCTGCTGAGGCTGAAGCAAAAGCGAAGCTTGATGGGATGTATTATGAAAGTGTACTTGAAGGTTTAGCAGAAAAGTTCCATATGAATGAGAAATATCTCAAATCATTAAATCCTAATGCTAGCTTTAATGCGGGAGATACCATCGTAGTTTATAATCCTGGTAATCCGAATACCAAGCCAGTCAGTAGAGTAGTGGCTGATAAAGTAACCGAAAGCGTATATGCTTACGATGATAGTGGCAAGCTAGTTGCCAGTTATCCCTCTACTGTAGGCAGTACTGCGACACCATCACCTACAGGCACCCATACTGTAAAAGTTAAGGTTGATGAGCCCAATTATACCTATACTGATGATAAAGGTGAAAAATTCATTATTCCGCCAGGTCCTAATAATCCAGTAGGGCTAGTATGGATCGGACTGAGCAAACCATCATATGGTATTCATGGTTCGCCAGATCCTGCCCGTATCAGCCGTCAAGCTTCTGCAGGTTGTGTACGTCTAACCAATTGGGATGCTTTGGCACTATTAGGCGTCATTAAAAGTGATGCGACAGTAGAGTTCAAATAACGCCTATCCTCATAAAAGATAAAAATATTACGCACAAAAAAACACCGCTGATAACTAGCGGTGTTTTTATTTGATAAAAATAAGCGTATCGTTAAACCAGTAAACAAACTAAATTAGGCTAAATGCAATTACTGACCATTAAAATGAGCAGGTATTTGTTATTATTATCCCATAGTCTATCCAGCTATGAATCAATGATTGCTAGCTGTATTGGCTGGATAAAACGCACATTAAAATAGCCCAATTACCTAACGTTAATAAGTTTTAAGTTTTACCGCGATAAGTAATACGACCTTTTGATAAGTCATAAGGAGTCATTTCTACTTTAACCTTATCACCAGTCAAAATGCGAATATAATGCTTACGCATCTTGCCTGAGATATGCGCAATGATTTCATGTCCGTTCTCTAAACGAACTTTAAACAAAGTATTTGGAAGGGTGTCAATGACTTCGCCTTCAAATTCAATAATTTCGTCTTTTTTAGCCATAATTCTGTATCAATCAATGAAAAATAAGCCCATATTATACGTAAGTTAAGCCATTAAAGCAACAAAACATCTGATTCTTGCTTGACAGCTTGTAAGTGTTATGTATGTTTAATAGGCTTTGTGAGTGTTAATTGGGTAGATTGAGCCAAATAGGGGTTAATGGTGCGTCAGGGAGTAGTCGTTGATGATGCTCTGGATAATAAGCATTGATGAAATACAGACCATCACCTGAGGCAGTAGATGGCGCGATAGTACGATCTTCTTTCGCTAAAATGTTGAGAAAGTCTACGGGTTGTAAGTCGTGTCTACCAATCGCAAATAAGGTGCCCATTAGGTTACGTACCATATGGTGCAAAAATCCATCGGCCTGAATATCAAACACAATAAACTGACCATGCTGAAAGAGTTTGACATGGCTAACGTGACGTACTGGCTGATTGGATTGACAAGCTGCTGCGCGATAGCTATTAAAGTTATGTGTGCCAACAATATCAGCAGCAGCAAGTTGCATCGCTGTCAAATCTAAAGGGTCATGAATATGAGTGACTTGATGGTTGAGTATGGCGGGACGCTGGAGTTGATTCAGAGTGATGTAACGATAACGACGAGCAATCGCACCAAAACGCGCATGAAAGTCGTCAGGCATGGGCTGTACCCACCGCAGAGCAATATCATCAGGAAGTAAGCTGTTGACACCGCGTAACCAATTATGAGGAAGTCGATAAGCATGAGTAACGAAGTGAGCGATCATATTGCTAGCATGAACACTAGCGTCGGTACGCCCTGCAGCGATCACTTCTACTGACTCGTTAGCAACCTTGCTAATCGCCGTCTCCACAGCTTCTTGCACGCCCATCACTTCTCTTTGACGCTGCCAACCGTGGTAATGAGTACCCAAAAACTCAATGGCAATAGCCAAGGTGTATATCGGTGCCTCTATAATCGTTTTTTGAGCTGTTTCTTGAGTCATAGCAGGTTCAGTTATTATGTAGAAAAATATGCTGTGCTTAAATGAATGAACATTTAGCGCTTTTTGATCATAATGCTAGTTTGATTGACATCATACGTCCAGCGCTGTCGTCGTCTTGCTGGACTGTCGTAGCGTAGTAACAGCCACAACAGCCGCGCATAGATAGCGGGAATGGTTAAACGTCCGCCAGCAATCACGTGATAGTCGTATTGCCAACTACCAGCTGCGTAAGCATCACTAACACCGCCAAAAGGACATTGGCTAGCACATATCACCATATGACCATGCTCATAAGCGGCTTGTAATGCTTCAGCTAATGCTAGCGAGTAGGGAACATTACCTGCCCCAAATCCTAATAGGATAATGCCACAAGGCGGTTGGGATAATAAAGTCTGTAGCTGATTGCTTATTATATCAGTATCATTCGGTAGGCAATATAGCGCATGCACACATGCTGTCTCAGCACGGCTTTGGATATCAGCACTTATCGCGGTTTGATCATCTAGCCAATGTTGCCGACGTATATCTGCTAGTGTCCTCACATAGCTGTTAGCAGGATATGCTGCACGCGAATGACCCGTGAATGCCATAAAATCATGACTGTGAATTTTTTGTACAGTCTGTGCTGGCCACGTCTCACCACCGAAGCTTATCTTGACCCCTGACTCTCCAGCAGTAGCGACTCTCAACGATTCACTAAGATTGTCCCAAGCGTCACTTTGTGCGTCTACCTTATAGGTTTGCAACACTTCACTATCTAATAGCGGACGCATACTTCCGGTCACTACAATACAGATATCAGAACTTGCAAAGGCTTCCGCTAAAAATGCGCCCAAATAACTCAAAGTATCAGTGCCAGTAATCAATATAAAACGCCGTGACCCCTGTGCATAGTCATTTATTATTAAATGGTAAAAATGTACAAAGTCGCGCGGTGTTAATTGGCTGCTGTCTTTAATTAAGGTGTTGTCTAACCAAGAGATCGCAGGTAAATGTGCCGTTTGGTATTGCTCAACCAGCAATGTCTGCAAAGCAGGTAAAAATTCATCAGCTGCAAGCGGCGCAAGTGGGCGGCCATAGCTGCCAAACGTGCCACCAGCATAGATAAGCTTAACGGATGCAGAATTGTCATTAGCTATAGTGGCAGATGAGGACATAAGGGTATCGCCGTAAAAAGAATAAGAATCGATGATTAACAACACTCATTATATAAGCATATTAATGAAACAAGCACCTTATAATTATAAGGTGCTTGTTTTTGATAAAGACAGATGATGGCTATATTTTATAGTTAAGCAGTACGAGCCAATAAAGACTGAGCTTGGTTTTTCTGCTCACTATCACCTTGAATAATAACTTCATTGAGTAGGCGCTTGGCACTGTCATATTCACCCAATTGTAGATACTGAGCCGCCAAATCTAAAGTCACTTGATTACTATCTAAAGTTTTAACGAAATCAAAGTCTGCGGCAAACTGTGCGGCAAAGTCGGTAGTGGGAGCAATTTCAGTATTTTGGAAGTCTAAATTGTCATTTTCTTCTACTACTGGCGTGGTAGCCGTTGGTTCATCAACAAAGTTATCAAAGTCAAAATCATCATCTATAGGAGTATTATCATCAAATGTCTGGCTATCAGGAAGCTCGTTGTTAGCAGTAGATACGGGTGCTTCTGTAGAGTTAGTTTCGTTATCCAATACGCTTGTTGTATCATCATCAAACGACATATCATCAAAACTTAAATTATCAAGTTGTGACAAGGTATCTTCGACGTTAGCGCCCAATACATTCTCTGATACATTATCAGAAGTAGGAGCATTAGCGGTATTAGTAGTAGCGCTGTCCTCGTCATTAAATGCTAATGTAAAGTCATCAAAATTTTCTTGGTCAGTAGGTTGTTGCTCAGTAGATAATACATTGTCTATATCACTAGTATTTGTTGTTAAATCATCAAAATCTAAAACAAAATCATCATCGCTTAAGTTCAACTCATTGAGACTGTTATCGTTAAAAGCATCTGTTGTAGATTCACTCTCAACATCTGCGGGGGTATCAAAACTAAGTGAAAAATCATTATCTATATTCTGAGCATTGTTAAAACTATCATTAACTGTAGGCTCTGCGATCAAATCATCGCTAAGTAAGCTGTCTTTATTGAGACCAAAGGCATCATCGATGTCGCTACTGTCAGCAGTTTCTATAGCACTAGTAGATTCTATAGTATTGGTAGGTTCTATAACATCAACTTCTGAATGCGACGTTTCTAAATCATCTAGAGTCAGCGCAAAGTTGTCATCAGTACCAAAGTCACTAACACTGTCATTTGGTTCCGACATACCAAAATCGTTTTTTGTCTCTAGCTCGTCTGCTTGAACCTCAGTGCTGATTTTTTGATCTGTTGGCAAATCAAAATCGAGACCTCCGAAACTAGATTGACCAATAGGTTCAAAGGCGGCTACATCAGTGGGAGATTGTTCTTGATCTACCAATGCCTTTAACTGCTCTGCTTCATCAATGGTCGACGTATCACCATGAGCTCTAATGGCCTTGTAGGTTTTACTGAACTCACTGTATTGATTGGTAATCGCGTAGATGTTTAACAGTTTGAGCAACAATGGAGAGTCATTAGGTTTTTCGACCAAGCCGCGTTCTACGGACTCAATTGCTTTATCATAACGCTGTTGATCCATAAAACGTTGTGCGACAGTCAAATGATCAAATTTGGTAGCGCTTTGGTTCGCGTTTGCGCGGCCCACTTTTGGCACTGACGTATTTGCACCGACACCTTTATCGACTTGTGTTATAGGTCGAGTAGGCTGCTTTTGTGCTTTATTTTTGCGTAGCACTAATACGACAACCAGTAAGACGACCACTAAACCTACAATGATATATAGCATATTATTACCCATGGATACTCCTACACCTACTGCTTACAGTATTTTTACTGATGAGATAGGTAATTATTGGTTGCGTAATTGTTTTAGACGAGCCTCAAGCTCAGCTAACTTTTGATTCTGTAACTGCAATTTTGTAGCATAGCTACTAAGAGTACTATTGGTCGTTTTTACCCGTTTAGCTTGAGCCGCAGTAAGCTGCCGTGACGATTTCAGCGTGGCTAATATATCGGTACTCAAACCATTACCTGTCGCTGCGGCGGCTTTAGCTTGAGTACCATCAGCGCTACCAGCTATGCCAGGTGCCACCACAGAGAATCGAGCTTGTGGCAAGGTTTGAGTGGTTGTTTTTGTAGGCTTGTTTGAGCTGCTTGAGATTTGGGCTGACTCACTGCGCGCTGATTTGGCTACAGTCGTTTGTTTATCACTGACAGATGCTGGCATTTTTGGTTTTATCTTATCGGCTTTTTGGGCCACAGATTGGTTAGATTGTGAGTAGTACTGTCTTTGCGCGGCGATAGCGGTTTGTAAGCTTTGTTGTGATGGCACGACATCATAACTAGGCAGGTTTAGCTCTGCATTAGCCTTGAGTAGATCAGCGTTTTTTTCTATAAACGCCTCAGGGTTTTGAGCTTTAATCTCTGCCATTACGGTTTGGACATCAAGGTTATTTTTTTCTGCAATTTGTTGTGAGATTATCCAAAGGTTATCGTTGCGTTGAACCGTATAGCTAGTCATTAAGCCACTATCATTAGCTGGTAAAGCATTAGAGGGTAAAGTCGCTGTCGTAGATAGTTGAGCGTTAGTATTGACGCCCTGTTGAGCGACTGGTGCTTGAGACTCAGGCGCTATTGCTGCACTAGGACTATTTTGAGTTGCCGTATCTGTTGCAATTATGGCGTCAGTACTAGCGTTGCCATTATCAATGCTATTTATAAACGGTATCGGCGGACTCATGATAGTGCGATTCTTAGCTTGGATTTGCCGAGTAATTTGTATATTCAAAATATCGAACTGTTTGTTCATTACGCCACTAGCAGATGCACTACTATCTTGGGCAATAATATTTTTATTATTGGATATAGTATTATTAGTACTATTAGCGCTTGGGTTGCTATTGACACTGGCGCGCTCTGTTTTTTCTGTATTAATAGCGGTACTCGTTGATTCAGTCTTATTCAAAGCGCTATTGTACTCTGAACTATCATTCATAACTTGATTAGCGGTTGTATCAGTAGGTTTCATTATTTGCGGCGTATTTGTCTGGGTAGGGGCCACATTCAAGCTTTGTGTGATAGAGCTTTGCAATGTTGGTAGTGCGGGGGATGTGCGGGAACTTACAGTAGGAAGCATGCTACTAGGGTTAGATTTAGAAGCACTCCGTTGCAGTGACGTTTGCGCCTGTATCGACTCTTGAGTACCTACTGGATTCGTAAGGGATTGATTGACACTGGGTGTTGCAAACAACGGCGGTGGCGCTCCTCGTCTAACCGTCAACGGTTTTGACACACGGTCTGACACAACTGGCAAGTTTGGGCGTTGCGCACCCGCAATCACTCGATTCGATGATTTAACGGATGCAGTGTTTCCAAGTGGCATAAGTAAGGTTTTAGGTATCACATTACGCTGACCATTATCATTAATGGCTAACACCACATCTGCAAACGGCATAGACACTGGCTGTGAGGTATTGATCAGTACTTGCCCTGTCGTGGCAGAAGTCGGAACAAATCGTACTGACATTGAAGCGGTTGGCGTTAAGCCCATTTGCTGATAAACCGTAGAGTTAGCCAGACTCGCGACAAAGTCTTTTGCACTAATATCAGTCACGGTAATGCTCGCCACTAGTGGTTCGTGCTGGGCGGATGTCACTATTGTCTTTCCTATCGTTGCTGCTTGTGCAGCAGGCAACAGTGCCACAGCGCTCACTGAATAGACTAGCGCAATCGACACCGCGTGATGGATACTGTTCAATCGATGAGGTAAATGCCGAGACATGCGCCGCCCTTTTATTGTGACTTATGGTGATAGCTTATACTAATCATTAGTGGTTAATCACTAGCAATATGAACTTATGACAATAATGAGTAGTAAGCTGTTACATTGTTATAACAAAATAGCGTCCAATTTACCAGCTTATTTAACAGTCGTTTCGACCAATCCTTGTAAACGCTCGCTAAGGATTTATTCTATCAAGCAACATGGCATCACCGTAGCTAAAGAATCTATATTGATTATCAATAGCATGTTGGTAGGCGTGCTCGATAGCGTCTTTGCCTGCAAATGCGGACACAAGCATTAATAAAGTAGATTTGGGTAAGTGGAAATTGGTCAGTAAACGGTCGATAACGCCAAATTTGAACCCTGGATAGATAAAAATATCCGTGTCCCCAGACCAGCTAGCAAGCGCTTGACCATTCTGTGCTGTCTTTTGATAAGCCGTCTCAAGCACCCGCGTTACCGTTGTACCTATTGCGATAACTTTGCCGCCATTGGCATGAGTTTGATTAATTAAATCCGCTGTCGCTTGTGGTAAATGCGCGTACTCACTATGCATGGTGTGATTAAGCAAGTTATCTGTCTTTACGGGTGCAAAAGTACCAGCACCAACATGTAAAGTGACAAAAGCAGTATTAATGCCTTTGGCTGCTAACATACTCAATATAATATCATCAAAGTGCAGACTGGCAGTAGGAGCTGCGACGCTGGCAAGCTTAGCAGGATCGTGAAACACAGTCTGATAGCGCGTATTGTCAGTCTCATCAGCGTGACGCTCAAAGTAAGGTGGTATTGGCAACTCACCATGAATTTCTAGATCGGGCAAAATAGACGCATCAAAAGCTAAAATAAATAAATTTTCTTGGCGACCAATCATTATACAATTCATATGATTATCAGCTAACGACAGACGCTGTCCAAGTCTTGGCGCTTTACTGGCTTTAACATGGCACAAGGCAACATGCTGATATTCGCTATCTATAACTAGATCGTTAATAGGACTATCTACAATTGAATTGTCTACTAGCCGCTCAATAAGTACTTCAACCCGACCGCCAGTATCTTTATTACCGAACAGGCGTGCCTTCATCACTTTAGTGTCGTTAAATACAATTAAGTCACCCGCATTGAGCAGCGATGGCAGCTCAGTAAATAGATGGTCTTCTATCGGCACAGACTGGTTTGTGTGACGGTTGGCCGTTAGGTATAGCAGCTTAGATGCTGAGCGCTGCGCTAACGGATAGCGAGCGATAAGATTATCTGGTAGCTCATAATCATAATCAGCGACGCTAAGATATTCGAGCGTGCTGTTGGTTTCAGGTACGTTACCACCAGTAATATCAGAATGTAAGTCAGTCATAATAAGTCGTTATGTTGATAGAAATTTTGGCACAATTGTAGCAGGAATATAGTGATAACGTCATGTTTTACTAAAGGTTTAGCCCCTATAATTATCAATAAAATAGCCTAAGCAAAAAAATAGTAACTAATTCTAATTACTTAAATAGGTCTAGCTGCGGTAAAGTTTGCGTGATAGGGGCTAATGATGAATAAGTAACCCCCACGAGTCTAATAGGCAGTTGACGAGGAATATCTAAAAACAGTTTATTCAACCAATAATGTGCGGACTCCGCATTAATAAAAGCAGTAGATAACGTATGAGATCGGGTAATCTGAGTAAAATCAGCATATTTAATCTTAAGCGTTATCGTATAAGCGATAAGATGTTTATTACACATTTGAGTAAAGGCATCCGCATTTTGTTCATATATTTGCACAAGCAACTCATCATCCACGCTTAAATTATCTCTAAAGGTGGTCTCAGAACCAACCGATTTATGCTGGCGTTCAGACTTGACCGGACGTTCATCGCGACCATGAGCAATATCATGATAGAACTGTCCGCGTTTACCAAACTCACTGACCAATAGTGCGGCAGGCGCGTCACGTAAATCAGCACCATTACGAATGTTCATGGCATGCAAGCGCCTAGCGGTTGCTTTACCAATACCATGGAAGCGCTCGATAGGTAGCGTACTGATAAACGCATCGGCATCCTCCGGTGTGATAATCGCTGTACCATTGGGTTTATTAATGTCTGATGCAATCTTAGCCAGCATCTTATTAAATGAAACCCCTGCAGACGCGGACAGACCAGTCTGTTCTAATATTTGTGCACGTAACCAATTAGCCATAAGCGTCGCTGAGCCTTTGTGCACCTGTAGCCCAGTGACATCAAGGTAAGCTTCATCTAAAGATAAGGGTTCAACATGCTCCGTGAGACTATGCATAATTTCACGAATATGAGCACTTACTGATCGATACACCTCAAAGCGCGGGCGTACAAATACGACATCTGGGCAACGTTTGCGTGCTTCATAGCAAGACATCGCCGAGCGTACGCCAAACTTTCGCACTTCATAACTAGCAGCAGCGACCACTCCTCGACCGCTTGGATCACCACCAACCACCACCGGTTTCCCACGAAGCTCAGGAAAATCGCGTTGTTCAACACTGGCATAAAACGCATCCATGTCGAGATGAATGATTTTACGTGCGATAAGAGTAGTAGGAGATGTCATACTCTGTATTTTACCTGAATTTACTACCGTTTTTCATCGGTAATATCCATCGTAGCTCGTTTCTCTGTATCGTCGATACATCAACAAGGTTTATCGTAACCATTAATATAAATGTAATCCATATAACTGTCGAATATAACTTAACGACAGTTACCAAAGGGGTTTACACTCACTAAGGTGATTAACTTTTTGAAGGGAG
>JBBSUA010000010.1:0-16097 GCA_038235315.1 Pseudomonadales bacterium
GACCTTGCTCAACCAAGCGTCGTAGAGGCGCGCCTTCTGCTAGCAAATGCTCTTGCCCAACTATGGCATCTAAGTTAGTAGGGCGCATACGTTGGGCAAGAGGGGTATCAGCATGGAAGCTAGGGGGCATAAGACTCTCGATATTTTTATAATAAACAGTGCATCAATGAATAGGATAGGCTAACGTAGTTTCACGTTAAAAAAAGTCAGCTAAGTGTACAGCTTATGTCCCAAACACTTTGATTTATCTCTATCCATACTTATTATTAGCTTAATAACACAAGCACAAGGCAGCCAAATAACGATGATTCGCCAAAGTTTTAAAACACTGCTCAGTCGAAGCTCATATTCAAAGTATCTACAACGTCTGAAGCACACAAATCGCCAATCAAGGTCATTGACGAGATCGTTAAGCACAGGCGAGATTGCATTGGCGCGTTCAGTATTTGGCGACAGTATTAATCTTGAGGAGGTGCGACTCAAGACAGCATGGTGGGTACTCAAAAACTATGCGGTAAGTCCTAATGGTAATATTTATTTCCACCCAGCGGATTGGATTACAGATTTTAGCAGTGCGTCAATCAGTAAACAGAGCTGGCTCATTCATGAGTTAACCCATATTTGGCAACTGCAACAGGGTATTAAAGTGGTACGTGGTGCGCTGATTGATCGGCGCTATAGTTATGTCTTAAAAACAGGCAAGTCCTTTTTTAATTATGGCATTGAGCAGCAGGCGCGAATGGTACAAGATTACTTTGTCCATCGTCAGCGTGGACAGGATTGTCAGGCGTTTGAGGACTGTATACCTTTTTTGAGCCGTGAGATTAAGCCGTTAAGATCCTGATAGTAGCAACGATATTGCCCCGCCGTTTACAGTTTACTCTTCAACTGCTTCTTAATAAACGCTATATTAAACAGATAGTTTATAAAAACGTATGCCCAACGCTGTATTACTATGAGCTAAAATGTATTCATTAGTCTTTAAAATAGGAAATGTGCCGTAATGTTTACTCTTCCACCCTCAACGTCCGATATTCATTTATCGCCGACCACTTTTTCTAAAAACGTGAATAAAAATTCATGGCGGACGACTACATTTTTGGCAGCAACGCTCACAACCCTGTTGCTAGTAACGGGCTGTCAGCAGCAGCCAGATCCAGTAGTAGATGAGAAGGTCAGTCAAGTTAGTGAGGAAAAGAGTGTCGAAGACAATAAAATTGCAACACAAAGCGATTCGACAGCAGCGCGCATCAAGCAAATTCAGCCCTTATACGTGATACAAATGCAAGGCCTGCAACAGCGATTACAAGCTGAGTATGAGGCGTTACAAGCAGCGGATATTTCAGGTAATGATAGTAGTCTATTAACTAAAAATGAGGCGAGTGCCAATAACGCTACGGTTGATACTGCCACTGCTACAGACATGAAGAATACGCCTACTATTAATGCTGATGCTGAAAAACCACCAACGACAGCAAGCAATGAAGCAGAAATAAATACCAGTACTGAGATTGGTGAGCGTGACCTAGAAGTACTAAAACGAATTAGCCTTGAGCCGCGTGAGCCAATTATTATCACCGAAGCGCAAATCATTGAGCGTTATCAACAGGCACTAGAAGCACTATATCAGCCAGCATCAAGCGGTCTTAGTGCGCAAGATACAGACACTTTACTCAATATTGCTACTTTATCTCCGCAACTGTTTGAAGATCCTGAGATTGCCGAACGGGTGAGTGTCAAAAGCCCAGCTTTAGCGCGTTTGATTGTGCAGTATCAAGTCTGGCAACAAATTGAAGCGCAACAAGCAGAAGATATGCAGAAGATGAAAGTGACACAGCAGCAAGAGTTTGAAGGATTGATGACCAAGTTTAATGACACTATTAAAGGTTACGATGAACAAATTGCCAAATATGAACAAACGCTAGAAGGGTTTAAATAATTTTTATAAAAACCAAATACCTAAAAGACTATAATTGAGCAATAAAAATCCCGCATATAGCGGGATTTTTATTGTCTAAAATTGATCTAGCTCAAATTATAACTACTTGCGATCTTCAACTTTAACGAAATCACGACTCGTCTCACCAGTATATAACTGACGTGGGCGACCAATTTTGAATGGTGCGCTGTGCATTTCTAACCAATGGCTGATCCAACCAGAGGTACGCGCTAAGGCGAAAATAACTGTAAACATTGACGTTGGGATACCAATGGCTTTTAAGATAATGCCAGAGTAGAAATCAACGTTTGGATACAAGTTACGCTCGATGAAGAACGGGTCTTCTAAGGCGATCTTTTCGAGTGCCAAAGCCAGTTCAAGTTTAGGATCATTGATACCTAGCGCTGCTAACACTTCATCACAAGTCTCTTTTAATACTTGAGCGCGTGGATCAAAGTTTTTATAAACGCGGTGACCAAAGCCCATCAATTTTACTTCACGACTTTTTACTTTTTCCATAAAGGCAGGAACGTTTTCAACCGAACCGATTTCATCTAACATCTCAAGGACGGCTTCGTTCGCGCCGCCATGTGATGGGCCCCATAGAGCAGCAATACCAGCCGCGATACAAGCGTATGGATTGGCACCCGTAGAGCCTGCTAAACGTACCGTAGACGTTGACGCGTTTTGCTCATGATCAGCGTGTAGAGTAAAGATCTTATCCATTGCCTTAGCAATGATAGGATTGACTTCATAGTTAACGTCAGCAGGCGTTGCAAACATCATATAAAGGAAGTTTTCTGCATAGTTTAAGTCATTGCGTGGATACATGAACGGTTCGCCTTTTGAGTATTTATAACTCATGGCAGCAAGCGTTGGCATTTTAGCAATTAGGCGGATAGCTGTGATTTCACGATGATGATCATCAATGGCATCAGCACTTTCAGGGTAGAACGCTGATAAGGCACCAACGACACCGACCATAATGGCCATGGGATGAGCATCACGGCGGAAGCCTTCAAAGAATTTACGCAGTTGATCATGAACCGCTGTATGTTTACGAACTTTTTCGTAAAAGTCTGCTTTTTGCTCACTATTAGGTAGATCACCGTGAACAAGGGCATAGGCCGCTTCTAGATATTCAGCGTTGTCTGCTAATTGATCAATCGGATAGCCGCGATATAATAGCTCGCCTTTACCACCATTGATGAAAGTAATCTTCGACTCAACAGGGGCAGTGACTTTAAAACCTGGATCGTAAGTCCAGTAACCGGCTTCTTGAAAAGCATCAACATCAATAACGGGGCGTCCTAGAGTGCTTTGTATAATTGGCAGTTGGTATTCCTTACCATCTACTGTTAGGGTGGCATTATTGTCAGCCATAATTTTATCTCCATTGGTTTTGGTTTATAAGAGTATAGTTACTATCGGCGTATACATACGCGTCATTACTAGTCAAACGAATAAATACAAATTCAACTAATCTAAGATTCCGGCTATATTAGCAGTAAACTTGCACCATTTGAAAAGAGTTTTCACACCAAATCCCTGAATTCACGTGGTTTCAGGGGGCTAATAGCTTGTAATTTTTGTATCAAAATATATCTACTTAACTATTGCTTGGTTATTTTGTATTATTGGTATGTTTCTCAAACCTACACAAAATTAGATTTATACTGATAAAATACATCTCTTTTTAGCAGTTGTTTGACTATTAATATTTAAAGTATTCCTAGCAAAAACATACGGTGTATGACTGATAGAAAACTAAATAGCGATAGCAAGCCACAAATCTCTATAAATAAAGAAAAGATAAACTTACTGATATTTATCTTTTTGTGAAAATAGTTCTGATATCCACTATTTAGGGGATAAATTTGTAATTGTTGCTCAAGCATTTTATAATTAGTATAATTTGACTGTTGCTGGTTTTACTATATTTTTGTATGTATTGATATTGACTTGTATTTTGTTACGATTGATAAGTTAATTTCTAGCATTAACAATAGTTTATACCTTGAATGTTATGATTAATTCCTCTATTTTTAGAGTGGCGTTTATAAAGCTTTACTTAACAAAGATGACTCAGTAATGTTATCTTTTTTGCGTTAAGGGCAAAGTAATCATAGACTAGCGAATGGCGCTGATTAATTAAGCATGTAGATACCAATGAATCAGATACATTACTGTTAGCGTAAACTTAGCAAAGTCAGCTAGCTCTTCCTTACTTTATTCGTCCTGTGTAGTGTTAAGTGTGTTGGTAGATGAATATCAAACCATAAGCAGCTACCGGATATAACCGCAAAAGGATGCCCGCTGTGAAAAGCAACCGACCTATTGATCTGCCTTTGAGTCAAGTGATTAGCGTTAACGCAAAATCACCTATTGCGATTGCTTCGATTCTACATCGCGTCTCTGGTATTGTTCTATTTTTACTTATTCCCGTCATGCTATGGCTATTACAGACTTCTTTGGCATCGCCTTTAAGTTTTGAAACCGTGTTTGATAATATTCTTGTACGCTTTGTAGCATGGGTTTTTGTCGCTGCTATTGCTTATCATTTTGTGATGGGTATGAAGCATTTATTTGCTGACATCGGTATGTATGAAGAATTGAAATCTGGCCGCACAGCTGCTGTTGTTAGCTTTGTTATCGCAGCGATTTTAATTGTCGCGTCATTTGTATGGGTGATGTTCTAATGATTAAAAATGATTCAGGAATCAAAAGTGCTACTGGCTTAACGGGCTCAGGGTCACGCGATTGGATTGTCCAACGCTTCGGTGCGGTAGTGCTAGCGATCTATAGTATTGTATTGCTAGGCTTCTTTTTGACCCATGGCAATGTAAGCTTCATCGAATGGTCAGCCTTTATGACTAGTTTACCGATGCGCCTGTTTAGTTTGGTCGCGATTATTGCGCTTGCAGGTCACGCTTGGGTTGGGATGTGGACAGTGTTTACGGACTACATTACTACTAGCAAGGTAGGCTCAAAAGCTACCGGTCTACGTTTGGCGCTACAAGCTTTAATGATTGCCGCTATTTTAGTTTATGTCTTCTGGGGCATCATGATCTTTTGGGGTAATGGCTTTGGAGTCGTTGCTGTTTAGCTTTATCGGTTATAAATATTTGTAGTGTATAAATAGTGACGGACTGTTGAGTCATTTTTATTGAGGGTTGAGGTATTTAAAAATACGCCATCAGTAGCCATATAAGTAACTTGTTGTCAGAAAAGTGACAGCAAGCAAATTGGTAAACCAATCTTTTATAAAAAGCAATCAGTAGCCCGTGTATTTACTTCGCAAGCATAACAAGCATTAGGAAAACCGCAATGGCAACTAGACAAGATAATACTATTAGCAATATCAAGACCCTAAACTACGATGCTATTATTGTAGGTGGTGGCGGCTCAGGTATGCGTGCTTCACTACAGCTAGCAGAGGCAGGCATGAATGTCGCCGTCCTCACTAAAGTATTTCCGACGCGCTCGCACACCGTTGCCGCGCAAGGTGGTATTGGTGCTAGCTTGGGTAATATGAGCAATGATAACTGGCATTTTCACTTTTATGATACCGTGAAAGGTT
The DNA here is from genome assembly GCA_038235315.1 of Pseudomonadales bacterium. Lineage (GTDB taxonomy): Bacteria > Pseudomonadota > Gammaproteobacteria > Pseudomonadales > Moraxellaceae > Psychrobacter. Next base: position 5,520 of record JBBSUA010000010.1, read on the forward strand.
CTGACTGGTTAGGCGATCAAGACGCGATTGAGTACATGTGCCGTGAAGCGCCAAAAGTAGTCTATGAGCTTGAACATATGGGTATGCCGTTTGACCGCAATGAAGATGGCACTATTTATCAGCGTCCATTTGGTGGTCATACTTCGAACTATGGCGAAAAAGCAGTACAACGTGCTTGTGCCGCTGCTGACCGTACAGGTCATGCACTATTACATACCCTCTATCAAAAGAATCTAGAACAAGGTACTCAGTTTTTTGTTGAGTGGATTGCTCTAGATTTAATTAAAGACGAAGCCGGTAATATCAATGGTGTAATCGCTATCGAGCAAGAAACAGGCACAGTAGCCGTATTCCAAGCACCCATTACCGTATTAGCAACAGGTGGGGCTGGTCGTATCTTTGCTGCCTCTACTAATGCCTATATTAATACAGGTGATGGTATTGGTATGGCCGTTCGCGCCGGTATCCCGTTACAAGATATGGAATTTTGGCAGTTCCACCCAACGGGTGTCGCAGGCGCTGGTGTTTTATTAACCGAAGGTTGTCGCGGTGAAGGCGCTATCTTGCGCAATAAAGATGGTGAAGCGTTTATGGAGCGTTATGCTCCAACGGTTAAAGACTTGGCACCACGCGATCTAGTATCACGCTCCATGGATCAAGAAATTAAAGAAGGTCGTGGTTGTGGTCCTAATGGCGATTATATCGTCATGGATATGACCCATTTAGGTGTTGAAACAATCATGAAGCGGTTGCCTTCAGTGTTTGAGATCGGCAAAAACTTCGCAAACGTTGATATTACTAAAGAGCCTATTCCCGTTATCCCAACCATTCATTATATGATGGGCGGCATTCCTACGACCATTCACGGTCAAGTCATAATGCCTGATCTAGAAGCGGGTACGGATGACGAAGGGTTATATACTAAAGGCAATGTCGTTAAAGGGCTTTATGCTATTGGCGAATGTGCGTGTGTAAGTGTTCACGGTGCCAACCGTTTAGGTACGAACTCGTTGCTTGATTTAGTAGTATTTGGTCGTGCAGCAGGTAAGCACATTGTTGATGAATATCATCAAGCCGATCACAACTACAAGCCACTTGATACTCATGTGCTTGACTTCACAGTGAATCGCTTGAATAAGTTACAACAGTCTACAGAAGGTTACAACGCTCAAGAAGTTGCTGATGAGATTCGTGCCACCATGCAAATACATGCCAGTGTATTCCGTACACAGGCAATGATGGACGAAGGCGTTGAAAAAATCTTAGCGCTTGGTGAAAAGATTGACAATATTCATTTGGCTGACAAATCACAAGTCTTTAATACGGCACGCATTGAAGCCTTTGAAGTGGCAAATTTATACGAAGTGGCAAAAGCAACAATGGTATCGGCCGCTCATCGCCATGAAAGTCGCGGCGCGCATAGTGTAGCGGATTATGATCGTCCAGAAGATGATGACTACGCACCGAACGGTCGTAACGATCATGAATGGATGAAGCATACTCTATGGTACTCTGAAGGCAATAAAGTCGTCTATAAACCAGTTCGCAAAATTCCGCTAACGGTTGATTATATCGAACCCAAAGTTCGCGTGTACTAATGAATGTAGTCGTCTATAGGCAACAGCATAATGAGTGCCTATAGAGGATTAGGTATAAATAGTGAAACGTTTTATCCTTTATTAATTTATTAAGAAGGTGACCGCCAGCGATAAAACTGTAATAAGATCGTGCCAACGCTAACGTTAAAAAATCACTGTAAGCGCTGTTAGATCGTCAGTTTCGTCTGCCCGCCATCATCTTAAGTGTGGAGTTTAGCATTATGAGCCGAGGTACTCGCACCATCGAAATCTATCGCTACGATCCTGATCAGGACGCAGCGCCACGTATGCAAACTTATACGATTGAGTTGTTAGATTCAGATCGTATGTTGCTTGACGTGCTATTACGACTAAAAAAACAAGACGAAACCATTACTTTCCGCCGTTCATGCCGTGAGGGTATATGCGGATCAGATGGTATGAATATCAATGGTAAGAACGGTCTAGCTTGTCTCATCAATATGAATACATTGCCAGAGAAAGTTACGGTTCGCCCATTACCTGGTCTACCTGTTGTTCGTGATTTGGTCGTCGATATGAACCAATTTTATGAGCAATACGAAAAAGTACATCCATTCTTAATCAATGATCAGCCAGCACCACCAACAGAGCGTTTGCAGTCACCTGAGCAACGTGAAAAATTAAACGGATTGTATGAGTGTATCTTGTGTGCCTGCTGTTCAACCAGCTGCCCATCATTTTGGTGGAATCCTGAGAAGTTCTTAGGTCCATCAGCACTACTTCATGCTTATCGTTTCGTTGCTGACAGCCGTGATAGCGATGCGCAAGCCCGTTTAGCCCGTTTAGACGATCCTTTTAGTCTATTTCGCTGCCGTGGCATTATGAACTGTGTCTCGGTATGTCCAAAAGGCTTGAACCCAACCACAGCTATCGGTCATTTACGTAATATGTTGATCGATCAGGCTGGTTAAAACGCTGTTAATTTTGGTTTTATGATACGTATAAAAAAACACCGATAGAATATCTGTCGGTGTTTTTTTATGAGCAGATTTATATTATAGTAATATAAATTAACCACAATATTGTCAACTTCTCACAAAAATCCTATGCTAAAAATGTTATCATAGCTGCGCTGATATCGACTACACTAAATACTTAATCTGTACTGGACTTGATATTTATAGTATTAATAATAATTTTACGCTGTCTTTGTAATCCTAATTATTAATACGAAGTTGACATTACTTGCAGGGTAAAATTATGTTTATAATGAATATTTATTACGTAAATACCTAGTATTAAATAAACAAACTATGTCAGTAAATTTTGACGTGCTACCCTACATAGCAATGTATGTTTGGCATATAAACAGTATTTATCAGTCATGAATATACGCTTATTAAGTAAAAAGCGTTCTGTTTGCTCGATACTTGAAGTGATCTGTTACTAGATAATGTACGACTGATCTGTCTGTATCTAAGTATTAGTTATAGCTTCTGCCAGTATATATGAATTAATTTTGTGAAACGAGGCTGCAAACAAGACCGGACGTTCACAATTAACGCTAATTATAAATTTAGCAGTAGTAAGCGAGAAATGCTTATATATAAGTTTATAGCTAGCAATCGTAGTCGATAATAACTACGATCAGCAATTACATTCCTAGCAAATAATTTCTAATGGTAAACGCCAACTGTTCAAGTGCCTAGCATATGACGGATCACACAACAATAAGCATAATTCCATTCATTTATCTATCAAATAGACGATTATTATGAATAGTACAAACAAACAAATAGCTGACTCAGCACACACTGAACTCGCCGCTGACAATGCTCATTATATCGAATCCCTCTACGAACAATTCCTAATCGACCCTGATAGTGTTGATACAGATTGGCAGGATTACTTTAAACAGTATCAATCGCCAAACGACGCTCATCATAATGCCATCCAAGAGCAGTTTCTTTTATTAGCACGTAATCAAACTGCTAATAAGCGATCGACTACCGATGGACATTCTAGTAATGACAATGCTGATTCGACTCACCGTGCTGACCCTAAACAGATGGGCGTACAACAGCTCATTTCTGCTTATCGTCGCCGTGGTCATCGTCGCGCTCAGCTCGATCCTTTAGGTCTGCATCCACGTCCTGAGGTTGAAGATCTGACGTTGGCTTATCATAATTTGTCAGAGTCTGATTTGGATACAATCTATCCTACTAACGATCTGGCTATTGGTAAAAGCGAAGCGCCGTTACGTGAAATCATCGAGATTATGGAGCGCGTCTACTGCCGTTATATCGGTGTAGAATACATGCATGTGACTAGCAGTACCGAAAAGCGCTGGATGGAACAATATCTTGAGTCTAATCTAGGTCATATCGACTTTAATAAAGAAAAGCGCTTGGCTATACTTGAGAGCCTGACCGCAGCGGAAGGTTTAGAGAAGTATCTTGCCCGTAAATATACTGGGGTAAAACGTTTTGGTTTGGAAGGTGGCGAAAGCTTCATTCCAGCAGTCAATGAAATCATCCAACGTGCTGGTGGTTATGGCACCAAAGAGATGGTCATCGGTATGGCGCATCGCGGACGTCTTAACTTACTCGTTAACGTCTTGGGTAAAAATCCAGCCGATCTATTCGATGAGTTCGATGGTAAAGTCCAGCCAGAAAAAGGCTCAGGCGATGTTAAGTATCATAACGGTTATTCATCAAACGTGATAACACCGGGTGGGGAGGCGCATTTAGCCTTGGCTTTTAACCCCTCACATCTCGAAATCGTCGCGCCAGTCCTAGAGGGTTCCGTACGTGCGCGTCAAGTTCGCCGTAATGATACTGATGGTAATCTGGTATTACCTATCGTGGTTCACGGTGATGCTGCATTTGCTGGTCAAGGCGTAGTACAAGAAACATTCCAGATGTCACAAACTCGTGCTTATACCACGGGTGGTACACTACATATCGTTATCAATAACCAAGTTGGTTTTACGACCAGTCGTCAAGAAGATGCTCGTTCAACAGAGTACTGTACTGATGTGGCAAAAATGGTTCATGCGCCTATTTTACACGTTAATGGCGATGATCCTGAGTCAGTAGTATTTGTCTCGCAATTAGCATTAGACTATCGTCATGAATTTGGCAAAGATATCATTATTGACTTATTTTGCTATCGTCGTAATGGTCATAACGAAGCCGATGAGCCTTCAGCCACTCAGCCATTGATGTATTCAGTAATCAAAAAACTGCCGACTACACGGACCATTTATGTGCAGAAGTTGGTAGCAGCGAGCGTTATTACTGATACTGAAGCCACAAAGTACGAAGATGAATACCGTGAATCACTCGATCGTGGTGAATACGTGGTGAACTCTTTAGTGCTTGAACCAAGTGAAGAGCTATTCGTTGACTGGACGCCTTATCTAGGTCACGAACTAAAAGATGATTGGGATACTAGTGTCGATATAGAAACGCTTAAAGGTTACGGTCGTAAAATGGCTGAAATGCCTGAAGGTTATCAGCTACAACGCCAAGTAGGCAAAGTAGTTGAGCAGCGCTTAGCGATGCAAACTGGTGAAGAGCCTCTGAATTGGGGCGCGGCTGAGACTTTGGCTTATGCCAGTCTAGTTGACCATGACGAAATCATGGTACGTATCACTGGTGAAGATGTCGGTCGTGGCACCTTCTCACATCGTCATAGCGAGCTTTACAACATTAATGATGGCAGTATGTATGTGCCATTAGCGCATATGAGTGAGACCCAAGCACGCTTTGCGACTTATAACTCATTATTGTCAGAAGAAGCGGTATTAGCGTTTGAGTATGGCTATGCCACTACCGTACCTAATGCCGTCGTTATTTGGGAAGCGCAATTCGGTGACTTCGTCAATGGCGCGCAAGTGGTTATTGATCAGTTTATTGCTAGTGGCGAGACCAAATGGCAGCGCGTATGCGGCTTGACTATGTTATTACCACATGGTTTTGAAGGTCAAGGTCCTGAGCATTCTTCAGCGCGTCTTGAGCGTTTCTTGCAGCTGTGTGCTGAAGATAATATGCAAGTGATTACCCCAACCACGCCTGCGCAAATATATCATGCGCTACGTCGTCAAGGTGTTCGCCCAATCCGTAAGCCATTGATTGTGATGTCGCCAAAGAGTTTGCTACGTCATAAGTTGGCAACCTCGCAGCTAGAGGAATTGGCGAATGGTAAGTTTGAGACCGTATTGCCAGAGATGGATCAACAAAACGCTGAACAAGTAACGCGCTTAGTATTATGTGGCGGTAAGGTTTATTATGACTTACTTGAGCAACGCCGACAGCTAGGGCTTGATCATGTGGCTATCGTGCGTATTGAGCAGTTATATCCATTACCAGAAGAGCGTCTAATTGCTGAAATTGGAAAATATAGCAATTTAAAAGAGATTGTTTGGACGCAAGAAGAGCCCTTAAATCAAGGCGCTTGGTATTATTTAGCACCAAGTATGTACCGTATTGTAGTACCACATCCAACTAAGGCAAAACTAATAGAGCCAGTAGCACGGCCTGCTAGCGCGGCGCCTGCTACGGGTTCTGCCAAATTACATGTTCAGCAACAACAAGCCTTGATCGCTGGTGGTCTTGGCGTTAGTGTTGACGACTTAGCAAAATAATATACGACATTGAATAAACCGTCGTTAATACATTATTTGGTGTGTTAACGACTGGCTTCTAAATATTAACAATTAGTAATAACAGCACTTAAGAATACCCGTATCAGGCGATGACATTTGGCACCTAACTATTTAGACTGGTTACTTGTGCTGACTGCCTATCACGACTTTATAATAAATAGTAATATCTAAATCTAAGGAGTATATCGATGGCTGAGATCAAAGCCCCCGTGTTTCCAGAATCGGTTGCCGATGGCACGATCGTTGAATGGCATGTCACTGAAGGTCAACAAGTTAATCGTGATGACCTATTAGCTGAAATCGAAACTGATAAAGTAGTACTTGAAGTGGTTGCGCCTGACAATGGCGTTGTGACTAAAATCGTTAAGCAAGTTGATGATACTGTATTGTCTGATGAGCTTATTGGAGAGTTCGAAGCGGGTGCCACCGCTGGTGGCAGTGCTGAGTCCAGCGCTCCAGCTGTCGATCCAGACCAACCTGCTGCACCTGTACAAGCAAAGTCGCAAGAAGCACAAGCAGCAGATGGTGGCGCGCCAGTACAAGTCACTGATAAAAAAGACAGCGTTGAAGCGGATCATAAAGATCAAAGCCCAGCAGTACGTAAAGCGGCAAAAGAGTCTGGCGTTGATCCAAAAGACGTTGAAGGCAGTGGTCGTGGTGGTCGTGTTACTAAAAGTGATATGACAAGCCCAACCCTAAAAGCTGATAGCAGTATCAAAACTGATAGTGGTCAGCCTGTTGCCGAAGCGGGCGCGCGTAGTGAAAAACGCGTACCTATGACTCGTCTGCGTAAGACAGTTGCGAATCGTCTGCTAGCAGCATCACAAGAGACGGCAATGCTGACGACGTTTAACGAAGTCAATATGAAGCCATTAATGGATCTTCGTGCCAAGTATAAAGATCGTTTTGAGAAGCGTCACGGTGTTCGTCTAGGCTTTATGTCATTATTCGTACGTGCAGCTACTGAAGCATTAAAGCGTTTCCCAGCGGTTAATGCGTCATTAGATGGCGATGATATCGTTTATCATGGTTATTACGATATCGGTGTTGCCGTATCCTCTGATCGTGGTCTAGTCGTGCCTGTGTTACGCGATACCGATCAGATGAGCATGGCCGATGTCGAGAGCCGTATCCGTGAGCTTGGTGGCCTTGCTCAAAAAGGTAAACTGGGTTTAGAAGATATGATTGGTGGTACTTTCACTATCTCTAACGGTGGTGTCTTCGGTTCACTAATGTCAACACCTATCTTGAATCCACCACAAACTGCTATTTTAGGGATGCATGCTATTAATGACCGCCCAATGGCAGTCGATGGCAAAGTTGAAATCCTACCTATGATGTATCTGGCATTATCTTATGACCATCGCATGATTGATGGTAAAGAAGCCGTACAGTTCTTGGTCACTATCAAAGAGCTTGTCGAAGATCCATCATTACTGCTATTAGATTTGTAAGCTTATGAGCTTGTATTGGCAATTGCCGATACAAGCTTTTTACTTATGATCTGAGCTATAGAAAATCATCCTAGTTATTCTGTATTCTGCAACACCCAATATGATTAACCAGCCTTAGTATTAGCCATTGGCTTACGAACAATTGATTTGTTGCTACTGTGCCATGGCTGCTAACTTAGATGATCAATAAAATTTAAGCTATAAATAAAATATGGAAATTTATTATGAAAGATAATTATGATCTAGTCGTTATCGGCGGCGGTCCTGGTGGTTACGTAGCCGCTATCCGTGCAGCCCAATTAGGTATGAGCGTTGCTTGTATCGAAAAACGTGTTTATAAGGGCGAACCTGCTCTTGGCGGTACTTGTTTAAACGTTGGCTGTATCCCATCAAAAGCGTTACTTGACAGCTCACATCGTTTCGAGGCCACTAAGCATGACCTTGACGAGCATGGTATCAGCACTGGTGATGTGACTGTCGATATCGAAAAAATGATCGGTCGCAAAGAAGCTATTGTTAAGCAATTGACTGGTGGTATTGCTGGTTTATTTAAAGGTAATGGTATCGACTGGCTACAGGGTTGGGGTACTTTACTTGACGGTAAAGGTAGCGATAAAAAAGTCAAGTTTACAGCTGATGATGCTGCTGAATCTACTATTACAGCAAAAAACGTCATTCTTGCTTCAGGTTCTATCCCTATTGATATTCCGGTTGCCAAAACCGATCACGACCGTATTGTTGACTCAACAGGCGCACTTGATTTTACTGAGACTCCTAAGCGTTTAGGTGTCATCGGTGCTGGTGTTATTGGTCTTGAGTTGGGTTCGGTATGGCGTCGTTTAGGTAGTGAAGTCGTCGTCTATGAAGCGTTACCTAGCTTTTTAGCTACGGTTGATAAAGACATGGCTAAAGAAGCCGCTAAGATGTTCAAAAAGCAAGGCCTTGATATTCGCGTCGATACTAAAGTTGTCAAAGCGGAAGTTGAAGGTGATGAAGTAGTTGTCACTAGCGAAAATAAAGGCGAATCATCAGAGCAGCGTTTTGATAAGCTAATCGTCTGTGTAGGGCGCCGCGCTTATTCTGAAAAATTGCTCGGTGATGACAGTGGTATCAAGCTTACTGAACGCGGCTTAATCGATGTTGACGACCAGTGCAAAACCAATCTTGATGGCGTTTATGCTATCGGTGATTTAGTCCGTGGCCCTATGCTTGCCCATAAAGCATCAGAAGAAGGCATCATGGCTGTTGAGCGTATTCATGGCGAAAAAGCACAAATTAACTATGATACTATCATCAACGTGATTTACACTCATCCAGAAATCGCATGGGTTGGTTTGACTGAGCAAGAAGCCATTGATGCTGGTTATGAGATCAAAACTGGCTCATTTAATCTAGCGGCTAACGGTCGTGCACTGGCTCAGAGTGAAGCTGAAGGCTCTATCAAGGTCGTTGCTGATGCAAAAACTGATCGCTTGCTAGGTATGCATGCTATCTCTGCTGGCGCTGGCGACATCGTCCATCAAGGTATGATTGCGATGGAATTTGTGTCTAGTATCGAAGATTTACAGCTGATGACCTTTGCACATCCAACTATCTCAGAAGCAGTGCATGAAGCGGCTTTATCAGCTGATGGTCGTGCAATTCATGCTATTCAGCGCAAAAAACGTAAATAAGAAAATAGTTTACAGAGCATATTATTACCTCTGACTATGCTGGTATCCTTGATGCACTATGAGGATGACAGCAATAGTTAAAAGTGTGCCAGACGGATGTTGCCGCGCACTTATTTTCACTTTTTATTAATAGTAAAAAATAAAGGATACAATCAATGAATTTACATGAGTATCAAGCAAAAGAGCTGTTAAAAAGCTACGGTTTGCCTATTCAAGAAGGTATTATCGCCTATAGTGGCGACGAAGCTGCCGCAGCTTTCGATAAAACCCCAACTGACATTGCGGTTATTAAAGCGCAAGTACATGCTGGTGGCCGTGGTAAAGCGGGTGGTGTGAAATTAGTTAAGACTCGTGAAGAAGCTAAGCAAGTGACTGACGAGCTCATCGGCACCAATTTAGTGACGTATCAGACTGATGCAGCTGGTCAGCCAGTGAACTTTGTATTGGTTGCAGAAGATATGTATCCTGTACAAACTGAACTATATCTTGGTGCCGTTGTTGATCGTGCTACTCGTCGTGTGACCTTCATGGCATCGACCGAAGGCGGTGTTGATATTGAAGAAGTTGCTAACAATACGCCAGAAAAAATCTTTAAAACGAGCGTTGATCCATTAGTGGGTCTTATGCCATACCAAGCGCGTGAAGTGGCGTTTAAATTGGGTTTAGAAGGCAAACAGATCAATCAGTTTGTAAAAATTATGACGGGTGCTTATCAAGCGTTTGTCGAAAACGACTTTGCTTTAATGGAAATCAATCCATTAGCAGTACGTGAAAATGGCGAAATCGTTTGTGTTGATGGCAAAATCGGTATCGACTCAAACGCACTATATCGCTTACCTAAAATTGCAGCGCTACAAGATAAATCACAAGAAAATGAGCGTGAGCTTAAAGCGGCTGAGTTTGAATTGAACTATGTTGCATTAGAAGGCAATATTGGTTGTATGGTGAACGGTGCTGGTCTCGCAATGGCCACGATGGACATTATCAAATTGTATGGCGGCAAACCTGCTAACTTCTTGGACGTTGGCGGCGGCGCAACTAAAGATCGCGTTGTTGAAGCTTTCAAAATTATTTTGGAAGACGACAGCGTTGAAGGTGTTTTGATTAACATCTTCGGTGGTATCGTACGTTGTGACATGATTGCAGAAGCCATTATTGCTGCGATTAAAGAAGTTGATGTAAAAGTACCTGTCGTTGTCCGTCTTGAAGGTAACAACGCTGAA
>JBBSUA010000011.1:0-15743 GCA_038235315.1 Pseudomonadales bacterium
TGAATATGCGCGACCCTATTATTTATCGTGTCATGCATCAAGAGCATCATCAGACTGGTGATAAATGGTGCATCTATCCGATGTATGATTTTGCCCATCCCTTATCAGATGCACTTGAAGGTATCACCCACTCAATATGTACGTTAGAGTTTGAAGATCATCGTCCCTTTTATGACTGGATCGTGGCAAAAATCGGCTTTGAGCAGCCGCCACATCAGTATGAATTCTCACGCTTGAATGTCGATCATACGTTGACTAGTAAGCGTAAGTTGAAGCAATTGGTTGACGAAGGTATCGTTGACGGATGGGACGATCCCCGTATGCCAACGGTTGCGGGCATGCGTCGCCGTGGTTATACGCCTGAAGGTCTGCGTGATTTCTGTGATCGGGTCGGGGTTGCCAAAGCGGATGGCGTAGTCGATATGCGTTTGCTAGAGTTCAGCATTCGTCAATCATTAGATGATACGACCGCTCGTGGCATGGCAGTGCTAAAACCGTTAAAAGTGACGATTACTAACTTTGAAGAAGCAGTAAGTAGTTGGGAGACTCAAAAAGCTGATAGCGTTACTGCTCGCTTTGATAATGACAGCCAAACCTTATGGCTGACCCAACCTAAGCATCCTAATGTTAATTTGGGCGAGCGCGAAATTCCCTTTAATAAAGACTTGTATATAGATGCAGGCGATTACGAGATTGAGCCACCAGCAGGTTATAAGCGTCTGTCACCTGAGAAGCCTGAAATTCGCTTGCGTAATACTTATATACTAGCAGTGACTGAGCATGTGCTAGATGAAAATGGTAAGGTTATTGAGTTAAAGGCCACGATTGACCCGACGACTTTAGGTCAAAATCCTGAAGGTCGTAAGGTAAAAGGCGTTATTCATTGGGTATCTGCCAGCCAAGGTATTCCAGCGACTGTTCGTCTTTACGAGTCGTTATTTAGTGTCGAAGACCCTAGTAGCGTCAGTGACGTCCACGCAGCATTGAATGCTAATTCTTTGACTGAGCTGCATGCGGTAGTTGAGCCGTCATTGGTCGATGCCGATGCTGGCACGCGCTTTCAGTTTGAACGCGAAGGCTATTTTATCTCTGATAGTGAGGAACACACTAGCGAGCATCCGGTATTCAATCAAATCGTTAGCTTACGTGACAGCTATAAGCCTGCTTAGAGTCACAATTAGCATCATAAATTAAACTAAACAATAGTAGTTTGCAATACCGCTCATTTCTAGTACGCTAGGGATGGGCTTTTTTATGCACAATTATATTTTTTGAATAATTCTTTTAGATAATCATCAAGGAGATTTAAATGGCAAAGTTTTTAAATAGCAGTGGCACGACTTATCACTTAGAGGAATTGATTAAAAATGCCTCTGATAGATTAATAATTATTAGCCCGTATCTAAAACTCAATGACCGTATCAAAGAGTTGTTAGAAGATCGCAATCGTCTTAAAATTGATATCCGTATTGTCTATGGTAAAAATGAACTGCATCCTGAAGAGATTAATTGGTTGAAAAACTTAACCTTTATCCGTACTAGTTTTTGCAAAAATCTGCATGCTAAATGCTATCTAAACGAAAACGAATGCATCATCACTAGCCTAAATTTATATGAGTTTAGCCAAGTCAATAATAATGAAATGGGTGTGCTGATTTATCGCAATGAGGATTCGAAACTGTACGCAGACACTTATGAGGAAGTACAGCGCATCATTCGTATCAGCGATGAAGTACGTATGTCGCTTGAGAAAGTGACTGAGACCAAGACTGAGACTGATAAAAAAGTTGTGGTTGATCATCACGCTAGTGTTAATCAACCAGCAGAGACCTCTTTTTCTAAACCTGTAGAAGCGCCAAGCCCTAATTACTCTAAATTGACTACGGCTAAACTTGCCAAAGATTTAGGTTTAAAAACTCAAGAGCTTAATGACAAGCTGCTTGAGGCAGGCTATCTAGAAGAAAAAGAAGGTGAGCTAGTGTTAACAGATGCTGGACGTACAGCTGGCGGTACCAGCAAACGTGGAAAATTCGGAGAGTTTTGTCTGTGGGACTCAGGAATGGTGGTTTGAGATATAGCTGATATCCATGAATCTATTTAGCGGCGTATCGCATCTAAATTCTTGGATCATAACTCACTTGGCTATTTTATCTCTTTAATTCTATTAACATCTTTATTATTCCAACGCTGAATAACTGCATTACAATCCGTCACAAGACATTCATAACCAATTTGTTAAGCTAGAATAGATTTTTACCGATGTGCTACTAACCATTTTGACCGTGTTGCACGTCAATTATAATAATACAGCGTCGGCATAAGTTTTAATGTTAGCGCTCAAACTTTGAACCATAAGGATGAAAGAATGGCACATTTACGTTTAGGCGATAGCGCCCCGAATTTTGACACAGACACGACTGAAGGCACTATCAATTTTTATGATTGGGCTGGCGATAACTGGGTGGTATTTTTCTCGCATCCAGCAGATTTTACCCCAGTCTGTACCACTGAGCTTGGCCGAGCGGCTGCTCTAAATGGTGAATTCCAAAAGCGCGGAGTCAAGCCAATTTGTATCTCTGTTGATAGCTTGGAAGATCATAAAGCGTGGGCTAGCGACATTGGTGAAACTCAGGGTACAGCATTGAACTTTCCAATTATCGCTGATCCTAACAAGGACGTGGCGAATTTATATGACATGCTGCATCCTAACGCGAGTACTACTGCTACGGTTAGAAGCGTGTTTATTATTGATCCAAATAAAAAAATTCGCTTAATTCTTACTTATCCTGCTAGCTGTGGTCGTAATTTTGACGAAATTATTCGGGTTATCGATGCGCTACAACTCTCTGATGAATATAATATTGCTACGCCTGTGGATTGGAAAGATGGCGATGATGTTATCATTCCACCGAGTGTCAAAAACGAAGACATCGCTGCCAATTATCCAAAAGGGTATACTGAAATTAAGCCTTATCTACGTACAACCCCTGCACCAAATAAATAGACTGTAAAATATTTTTAGCATACTATTTATATTAAAAGCCCCGTAACTTAAAGTTATGGGGCTTTTAGTTTTATTATTACCAAGTATTGATAAGCTTTTGTTATGATGATAAAAGTAGAGGAGTCGCATACCATAAAACGTATCCATTAATACATTTAAAATATAACCATTAAACTAAGGTCTTATCAGCATTAACATGCTGCTTGATGTCTCTTACAAGGAATTTACCATGAAAACTTTATATGTCACTCGTACCGCACCAAATCCCCGTAAAGCGCTTATTTTGATGGCTTCAAAAGGTATCGATATTGATGATATCGACGATATTAACGTGGTTGACATTGATTTTGCCAGTGGCGAGCAGATGTCAGAGGCATTTACCAAAATCAATCCTATGCAGACAGTGCCGGTACTGACTTTAGATGATGGTACTGTGATTAATGATTCACAAGCTGTTTGTGAGTACCTTGATCGCGTTTATGGCGAGCGTTCGGTAATGGGTAACGATGTCGTGCAGCGTGCGCAAGTGTGTTCGATGCGCCGTATTGCCGAATTTGAAGTGCTATACAATCTTATGTTGGCATTCCAGCACAGCCATCCGTCCAAAGCTGTGCGCGTTGATCAAGTGCCAGAGTTTGTTGAGCAATCTATTGCTCGAGCGATTAAAGCATTACCGTATTTTGAAGCGGCTTTGGAAGGGCGTGACTATCTAGTGACCGACCATTTGACCTTTGCCGATATCGTACTGTATTTAGGTTTAGATTTTGGCAAAGCACTTAAAGTAAATCCGACCCAACATGGTGACAATTTGGCTCAGTTTTATCAGAGAATGCATGAACGTTTTAGTATTAAAAGTATGGCGAAGGCTAAGCCATCAGAGGATGCTAAGTAAATTAATTATTGTCTGAATAAGTAAGGACAAGGTGATGTTTCGATAGGTTGTTAGCGTGAATTATTCAGTAGCCATGAACCGCTAATGGTACGCTGATAGTGACCAGTTGCAGATAGACAGTTATTATTGGCTGTCTATTTTTTGGTGGATTGAAACAGTATTAAATTATTATTTTAGCTCCTCTAAAAATAACAGAACTAAAATTATAATGAGACTTTCGGCAATCAACCTGAACACTTCGTTACAAGTTCTAGGAGTATCAAGGTTATAGTAGTAAAGCGAGCATAGAGTGATAAACACTATAAACCCAGACTCAATGAGCTAAATTTTGATAAATTGATATTTATATTAAAAAATTATTAGACCGATCGATAAGCAATTTTTTTATAAAAAAATTAATGAGTTAATACAGCTTTGTTTTAAAAGTGATGCGTAAATCACAAAAAAATAGATATGAAATAAGTGAGCGTTAGTCAAATAGGTAAGACCATTATGAAATCATCTTTCACATTGAAATTGTTACCAAGCTTATTGATAGGGGTTTTAGGATTAAGTGCCTGTCAAGACTCTTCCTCCACAGTAGAAGGTGATAATAGTAAAGTAGTAGATTCTAATAGCGAATCTGATGGTTTATCTGACACTAACACAGTTAATAGTATAAGTCCGGTGGTTGCTGATGCTCCTAAAAGCACAGAACAACAGATGGTTGATACTTTGTCCCACTATCGTTGGACGTTAGCTAACGCAACTGGCGCTGACGCCAAGCCAATTGACTCATTAACTTCCATAAAAGAGCAAGTTACCCTCATCTTTACTGAGTATCAAGGACAAAATGCTGTTAGCTATAGTGTGGGTTGTAACACTATGAACGCGGCGTTTCAATTGCAAGCTAATACCTTGATAAGCGAAGATAGTATGAGTACAAAAATGTCTTGTGAGGACTTAAACATTGCTGAAAATCAACTGGATAAATTAATGAAAGGCGAGAGCCAATTAAGCATGGTCAACGGGGAGTCACCAATGCTCACTCAGAAGACTAGCGATTCAGCTACTTTGGTTTGGCAAGGCAAAATGACAGCACAAGCAAAGTACAATAATAAAGGTGAAACTGTATTTTGGGCGGTAAAAGCTGACCGTAAGCCCTGTACAGGTAACAGTGTTCAGATGTGCTTGCAGGTTCAACCTGTCACTTATGATGAGCGAGGTATCAGAATTTCTGAGGGAAAATTTACAGAGTTTAATGGGGTCATTGACGGTTATAAGCATGATAATACGAGTGATGAAGTGCTACGGTTACAGCGTTTCAAGACTGACATTGATACAGTAGTAGTAGATAACACAGAGTCAGAATATGCTTACGTGCTCGATACAGTCATTGAAAGCAGCGTTACAAAATAAAAGTAGCTCGAAGTAAAAAGCACACGTTACTGTTTATTAAAGTATGGTTAATGCAGCATCAGGACGTTGTTATGGCGCATATTCGTTTATGAGCAATGCTAGATTTTTAGTTACGAGAAAAACAAGAATTTATTTCAAGTTGCCCAAATCTTCTTCAGTGAGACGCCACCGCCCCTTTTTCTTAGAAGCCCCACGTCCACGTGTGCCACTATTGAGTAACAGCTTATTCATAGAATGGCTAGAATGCGCATGACAAATGGCACAAGCAAGCCCGTCGGCTGCATCTTGCTGCGGTACGAAATCTAGCGATAAAATACGACAGACCATCTCTTGGACTTGCTCTTTAGCGGCTGCGCCATAACCACAAACGGCTTGCTTGATCTGACGCGCCGTATATTCTGACACTTCTAAATCCAATGCGACTAACGCTGCAATCGCTGCCCCACGAGCCTGCCCCAGCTTAAGTGCAGAATCAGGGTTCTCTGCCATAAATACTTGTTCGATGGCAGTATGGATAGGCTCATCACTATACTTTAGATGGTGTTGGGTAATACGTGTCAGCCCATTAAAAATCCGTTTCAAACGCTCAGGCATCTCTTTAGTATCTGTACGAATAGTGCCCGCATCAATATAGGTTAGCTTATCGCCTGTTTGTTGAATGATGCCATAGCCGGTCATACGTGAGCCTGGATCAATTCCGATAATAATTGCCATAATATCTCGTCTTGGTCTTGCGTTTATCTTATGTAATAACTTAAAAAACAGCCGTAAGTTTGATAGTATAGCAAGCCATCCCCATATACATTTAAGATAACTCTTTTTATTTGCGTAACGCTCAATTTTTCAGTACATATTTTATAGGATGACACTTCATGGGTCAGATAGTTGGTATTGCCATTGTTTGGTTTATTATTGAGATGCTGGTTTGGTACTTGATTGCTCAGTTTATCAGTGGCTGGTTGGTTTTTACTTGGTTCATAATCGCTGCTGTCATTGGTATCTCTTTGATTCGTAAAGGTATGGTCGCACTCAATCCAATGGCACAACAGATGAAAGCTGGGGGTATGATGAACCCTTCAATGCGACCACAAGAGTCGACTATGCTTAAAAGTGTCGCTATGGCTGTAGCAGGTATTTTGTTGTTGATACCTGGCGTTATCAGTGATTTACTAGCATTATTGGTGGTTCTACCTCCAGTGCAAAAAAAGCTAAAGGATCTAGCAAATAACTATGTCATGAACAATCAGCAAAAAATGATGGAAATGATGGCTAAGCAAATGGGCGGAGCAGGAGGCATGGGTGGGCAAAACCCCTTCGGTAGTGCTGGTGGTATGGGTGGACAAAATCCGTTTGGTGGCAATATGGGTAGTGGTCAAAACCCGTTTGGTCAACAGCAACAAAATCAATTTGGCGATGTATTTAAGCAGCATACTACGGTTGATGGTACTGCCAAAAATATCCCTAAAGATGTCAAAAAGATTACAAAATCAGCCAATGATGAATAATATTTGCCACTCTATAATCTAAATTGGAATTGCCATAAAAAAACCCCTTGTTGATAACAAAGGGGTTTTTTAGTAGTGAAGAGTAGAATCGCTTTTATCGCATTTTCGCTAAATAACAAGTCAAACTACTGAATATAACAACCGGAGTGCCGCCGTAAGATGGTGACCCATGAACCGTGAAGTTCAGGGCGGATGCGTCATTGTCTCGGCAGGTTTCCTGATACACCGCAAGCGGTGCAGGCATACACAATGAAACAATAGGTAGCGCATCCAGGTAAAGCATTATCGGCTCAGGGAAATAGCATCTACTAGCCAACACTCCAGAATATCTTTATCTTAACGAATGAAATAACTGATTGCAAGTGAGATTTACAGATTAAAACGCAGTATAAATCACAATGTCACTTATCACAGGATATTCTTACTTTATTGTAGGGCGTGCAAAATACTTACAAATAGTCGCTTTTAGCACCATAGTCCTATGTTCAATACGACCTATTATTTATTCAAAAAAACTTATTAAGTGACACAAAAAATGTCGAGTTTTCGGCTATTTTGAAATATGTGGTAATATACAAGGCTTAAAACATCCTAATACAGCACTGTAGGCGTTCATACACTTGAGGAGCGGTAATATATGACCGATAAGCAGCAACAATCAGAGTCTATTAAAGACAGTCAGGTTCAACTTAATAACAATAAAGATAAAAAAGTGCCCCATGTCTTAATGATATTAGATGGCTTTGGACATCGTGAGGATGACAAAGATAATGCTATCGCTGCTGCCAATATGCCAAATCTAGATAAGATTTATCAGCACTATGCGCACGGGTTAATATCTGCTTCAGGAGAAGATGTGGGTTTGCCAGAAGGACAGTTTGGGAATTCAGAAGTTGGGCATATGAACTTAGGGGCGGGACGTGTCCTATACCAAGACTCAACGCGTATCTCCAGTGAGCTTACAAGCCGTGAATTTTATAAAAACGAGGCGTTAGTAGACGCGGTGAAAGCGGCTAATGAGTCGGGTGGTAATGTACATATTATGGGATTACTGTCAGATGGCGGCGTGCACTCGCATCAAGATCATATTGAAAGTATGTGTCATTCAGCGTTAGTACATGGCGCAAAGAACGTTTTTGTCCATTGTTTCTTGGATGGTCGCGATACACCACCAAAATCTGCTGATAAATACATCAATCGTTTGCGTGACCATCTTAATAAACTCAACGCGCATTACGAAGGGCGTGCACAAATAGCCAGTATCATTGGGCGCTATTATGCGATGGATCGTGACAATCGCTGGGATCGGGTACAAAAAGCATATGAGCTGATAACTGAAGGTAAAGCTGATCGTTTGTCTACTCGAGCTGATGGAGCCGTTCAAGCCGCTTATAAAGCGCGTGAAACTGATGAGTTTATTAGCCCCACTACGGTCATTGAGCATGGCGAGACACCATTTACAGTAGACGATAACGATGCGTTGATCTTTATGAACTTCCGAGCTGATCGTGCTCGCGAGCTTGCGCAAGCATTCGTCTTGCCTGATCATGAGTTCTCAGGTTTTGCTCGACACAAGCGCCCTAAACTGGCTGCTTTTGTCATGCTGACTAAGTATTCAGATATCTTGGCTGACAATGCAAAAACTAGTATTGCTTACTATCCGACGTCGTTATCCAATACTTTAGGCGAATACTTGCAAGCGCACGGCAAGACTCAACTGCGTATTGCTGAAACTGAAAAATATGCACATGTGACTTTTTTCTTTAGCGGTGGGCGTGAAGCGGAATACGATGGCGAACATCGTATTTTGGTACCTTCTCCGGATGTCGCTACTTATGATTTACAACCTGAGATGAGCGCGCCTGAAGTCACGGATAAATTAGTTACTGCTATCGAATCGGGTAATTATGATGTCATAGTAGTCAACTACGCTAATGGCGATATGGTTGGACATACTGGTATCTTCGATGCCGCTGTAAAAGCAGTAGAAGCGCTTGATGTGTGCATAGGTCGCATTGAGACAGCAGTGAGAGCTGCTGGTGGCGATATGCTGATTACTGCGGATCATGGCAACTGTGAGCAGATGCAAGATTATGAAAGCGGGCAAGTACATACCCAGCATACGACTGAATTTGTTCCTCTGATTTATATTGGAGAGCAAAAGGTAGTGGTTCGCAGCGGTGGTAAGTTGAGCGATGTTGCGCCTACTATTTTGGCACTGATGGATATTGAGCCACCCGCTGAGATGACAGGCGAGAATTTACTAGTTCCTGCATGATATAGTCAGTTTTACATAAAAACGATACAGCAAGACAGAGATAAATTTTTTGTAGCCTCTGTCAGCGTAGACACAGCAAGCAAGAAAAATTTATCTCTGTCTAGCGTCGTAGCATTGTAATTTGACGTAGCTGTTTTATTTGGGATCAACTCTAGCGCTATTGTGAATGTCGCGTGCTTATCTAGATAAAAAAGGAAGGGATAATTATTATTTCTTCCTTTTTGTGTCCAATATTTTTACATTCTTGCTTTTGAGTATTCACATGTTTTTGCTATACGTTTGCAATACTATCCTAGTCTTCAACTGGCGCTTAATGCTATTTTATCATCGTGTTACCTATTGATTATCTCATATAATTGTCCCTTTCCTATTTTAGTTGAGTCCTCTTATGCGCTTATCCGGTTTCAGATCGTTGAAAACATCAGCTAAATATGTCTCTGTTACCCCTACTGTATTTAGGCGTGCGTTTACTATTGGTTTACTAGCATTAGGCGTTGTCAGCTTTTACGCACAAGCGGCACCCTCTGACAAAAATAATAACCCTACCGCAGGCTTACAGCTCATTAAACTCAATGGTGATGATGATGCGATAGACAGTACAACGGATAGTTTAGAGATGCTAGGGGTAGCGGATGAGACAGATAGTTTGACCGACGATGATATTGACGCGTTAGGTGATAATACTGCAATTGACCTCGGAGATGACATCTCTACTGATATTCCAAATGAAGTCGCACAGGTCTCATTGAATGCAATTTCACCTGAAACTCTAAAAACTTTTGTTGCTGTCGTAGACCTAGTACGGCGTCAATACGTTGATGCGGTAAATGATGAAGAGTTGTTCAATAACGCGATGAGTGGCATGTTGACGAAGCTCGATAGCCATGCTGAGTTTTTGGATGCCGAAGCGTATGAGAACTTACGGGCATTTACACAAGGTGATGTGGGAGATGTGGGACTAAAAGCGGTATATCGCCCAGTGGAAGGGTATTGGGTAGTGACTGAAGTTATTAATGATTCCCCTGCCGACAAAAAAGACATTACCGTTGGCGATTACCTTCATCAAATTGGTGATTTCAAACTTGATGAAAACCGACAGTCCAATGATGTTGAGCAGTTATTGACAGGTATTGCAGGCTCGCAAGTTGATGTTGTCGTCTCAAAAGCAGGGCGTCGCAAGCGCACTATTACCCTACAGCGCAATAATAATCATCTGCAAACCATTGAGACGCGTCTCGTTGATGGCATCGCTATCATCAAATTACCAGCTTTTCAAAACAATAGCCGCGAAAAAATTCTGCAAAGTTTAACGAGCCTTGGTGCGCCAGTCGCAGGAATATTGCTTGATATGCGTGACAATCCAGGTGGGGTATTAACCTCAGCGGTACAAGTTGCCAGCCTATTTATGTCAGATACGGATGTGGTACAGGTAGAGAGTAGACAAAGCGAGCTACGCATCTTGTCAACCAAAGAGACAGCGGTACTAAAACCGTTGCCAGTGGTAATCCTACAAAATCGCTATTCTGCTTCGGCAGCAGAAGTGCTCGCCAGTAGTTTGCAGGCTCAAAAGCGCGCCATTATTGTGGGTGAAGTGAGTTATGGAAAAGGGTCAGTACAGTCGGTGATACCCCTTAATGATGAACAAGCAGTCAAATTGACGGTAGCGCATTACCTAACCGCAGCTGGTAAAGAGATAGATAAAATCGGCGTTAAGCCTGATGTTGTTTTATCAGGTAGTGAGCGTACTTGGGAGCAGCAAGCGCTTGATGTGTTACGCCAACAAATACGTACGTCAGGTATTCGCTTTGTACAAAAGGGTAGTGCTAACGATACGACAATGAAAAATAATGGATCTGATAGTACTCAGCCATAGTAGCAGCATGATCATTACTGGGTTTATTACTATTCGTCATGTTCATCTTCATCAATGTTTAGTTTTTTCATACGGTAACGTAACGAACGAAAAGTTGTACCCAACAATTCAGCCGCTTGTGTTTTATTCCAGTCGGTCTGCTTCAGTGCTGTAATAATTAAGCGTTTTTCCTGACTTTGCAAATAAGCCTCTAAACCGTCTTGTGGCAAATCGCTCTTAAGCGTATTTACTACGGATATCTGATCATTCACGCGCTCTGTCGAGGCCTCTGGTATAGGGTTGTCTTGATGATACGTTGAAGAAGTACCGGCACGCTCAGAAGTAGAGGTTTTAATAGCTGAAGGGTATTGCGGTATATTCGTGCGATAAGGATGAGAGTTTTTTAAGATTTGGCTTGGCACTGTTTTGGTATTTTGATTCGGGGTATCTTTGCTAGTAGCAGGGGCGATAGTATTATCTTTATCAGTTGCGATGTCTTTAGACGCGCTATCAATCACAGGCAAACCTAAGTTTTCGCTATCGATTATAGACGTCTCTGTTAACGTCACTGCACGCTCTAATACATTACGTAGCTCGCGGACATTGCCAGAAAATTCATAGTGCTGCAGACGCAGGCAAGCGGCCTCTGTTAATTGTGGTAGTGATTCTAATTGCCATTCTTCGGCAATCAATGCCAAAAAGTGCTTAGCCAATATAGGGATGTCGTCACGACGCGCATTAAGTGTCGGTAATTTAAGCTCAATAACGTTAATTCTATAGTACAAATCTTGGCGGAAGTCGTTGCTTTGTACCAGTTGGTTTAAGTTTTTGTGAGTCGCTGATAATATGCGAATATCGACAGGCACTTCTTTGGTGTCACCAATAGCTCGTACTGTTTTTTCTTGAATAGCGCGTAGTAGTTTGACTTGCATAGCGAGTGGTAAGTCTGCCACTTCATCCAAGAATAGCGTGCCACCATTTGCTTGCTGGAACAGTCCTTGCTTATCAGCAGTTGCGCCAGTAAAGCTGCCTTTTTTGTGTCCAAAAAACTCTGATTCTACAAGTTCTGTAGGAATAGCACCGCAGTTCACAGGCACAAAACTACCATCGCGGCGAGGGCTCAAGTCGTGAATAAGTCTAGCGACCACTTCTTTACCAGTGCCTGAAGCACCCGATAAAAACACGGGCGCTTGTGAGCGAGCTAATTTAATGATAGTGGCTTTTACGGTATGCATCACCTCTGATCCGCCTATTAGACGGCTGTCTAATAGCTGCTGCTCCGGCGTAATTGTGGTGGTTGATTGAGCATTTTCATCTTGACGAATGACCTTTAGTGCATTTTCAACCAATAGGCGTAAGCGTGGTAGCTCAAGCGGCTTATTAACAAAATCAAAAGCGCCAAGTTTAAGAGCTTCGATCGCCAAATCCATACTGCCATGCGCAGTAATAACAGCGACAGGAACGCTTGAGCTGCTACTAATTTGCTTGACCAACTCTAATCCTGAACCATCAGGCAATTTCAAATCAGTTAAACAAAAATCGTATTCGTTGGCTTCCCAGTAAGACTTTGCCTGCGATAAGCTGTAAGCGACATCGCTTTTGATGCCCATCTTAGTCAGCGTAATTTGCATCAGGCGGCATAAATCCACTTCATCATCGACGACCAACGCAGTTGCTGTCATACATAACCTCATAAATGTCTAAATAGATATCTAATTTGTAAAATCGTAAAAAATAATACAGCCAGCTACAGAATTTTAGGACAAAAGCTCTCGTTGAATAATGAAATACTGTTCAACGTTTTTTTGTTCTATTTTTATGCTATTCGTTAATAAGCTTTGGTCGTTAGCAAAGTAAAGAGCAGCCATTTAATTGCGCGGTAGATTACTGTAGTCAGTTCGAAATAAAATCGATACTTCAATATAGTCGTGCTACTGGTATAAATTTTACTTGCTTGCTGTGTCTACGCTGACAGATGCTGCGCAAAATTCATCCCAATAGCACTGTATCGGTTTTAAAGTGAATAGACTATAGCATTGGTATCAAAGCGTTTAATTATAATCTTTAACCGCTGAATCGGAGGCAATAGGCATAATTAAGCGAAAGCATGTTTTTTCATGTTCTGCAACATAGAGTAGACGAGCGTGATTGGCTTCGCTAAATGCTTGTGATAGATAAAGTCCTAACCCAGTTCCGGCTTTGTCAGTAGTAAAGAATGGATTAAATAAATGCTCGATATCCGCCTCATTGACGCCGTTACCATTGTCTAAAATATCGATTATAACATCGTTCTGCGCGCAATAGACTTCGACCTCGACGAACGTATGCGGATGTGCCAGGCTGCTATAACGTAACCCATTATTAATTAAATTAATAAGTACTTGTTCTAACTGATGGGTATCAAACTGTACCGTTGATTGTGCGCCAATGCGCAAAAATACATCATGACCGCGAAAATGGTTGTCCAAAAACTGCGGTATCCATGTTGCAAGCATTATCAGTTGCTGATTAGGAGGCTGCTGTCGCGAAAGGTTTAAAACATCTTCAATGATACGATTGACACGTTTAGTTTGTGCAAATATCATCTTATACAATTCATAGTTGCCCGTCATATCGGGAGTAGGTTGAGGTTTTGTAGGCATATGCCCTATACCAACGCCACTACTATTATTTGAGAAAGCCTCCACAGGGTCAATACTACTATCCACATCTTCTATAAGCAGTTGACTGGCTTGTGAGATAGCCGCTAATGGATTACGAATCTCATGAGCGATGCTAGCCGTTAATTGCCCTAACGACGCGAGTTTAAGTTGCTGAGCATTGGCTTGCTCTCGGCGCAAATCTTCAAGCAGTATCAGTTGGCTATTGTCTTTTAATGGAATGATCTGTACACGTAGTCTATCTATGACAGAAGCAGTAGCCGCACCCGGTAGCTCATAAATGAAAGTATCGGATTGACCGGCAGCGACTGATAGGCAGTGTTCGAATAGTTGACGGTGATAAAGATGAAGCTGCTTTTGAAAAGCAGTCAATAAATTGTGCCGATCAGTAAAATTTTTCTGGCGTTGCTTAGGATTGCTGAATCTGACTGATTCCTCATCCACTTGTGAGTCGTCAGGAGAGACTATTTGCGTATCAGCAATACCTAATAATTGATGAGTGGCATGATTCGCCAAAACAACCTGTCGACGATCAATAACCATGACACCATTAAGCATCTGACTAATGACTTCTTGATTGATTGCATTTAGGCGTTCGACTTCTTTTGCCTGACCTGCAACTAGTTTTTCAACGTGTACTAAGCGCTGTGAGATGGTCCAACTCAAAAAGCCAACCGCTACAAAGCTGGCTGACATCATTAAGGCATCCCCTAAATTTGTCAGACTCATACTATTGGCAATGGCATAAAAAAACTGCTGATAAATAACAAAAATAATCGCTAACAGAGTAATTATCAACGCTTGTGAGCTATGTAGTAACATAAAGCTTGCTGCTACTACTACTACATAGAGCATAGTCAGCTGCAAGTCCGGCGCACCATTGGTATAAAGTAATAAACTTAAAATGATGACATCTATTGCTAACCCCAAAGCAAGCTGTCGCCTTGGATGATAGGTTGCCACACAAAACAATCCAAACAAAACCAGACTGAGTAAAGAATAAAATCCAAGCGCCGTCTGCTGTAATAAGCTTGGTAGTAATAGGCTGGTATCTATTTTGGCATTGGCATAACCCATCAATAGCAAAAACGTACTGACTATCAGCCGATAACTGTTATAAATAAGTCCAAGGCGTCTTAGCTGTGACGAGTGTAAGGTATCACCTTGCTGTAAAGAGCGAATAATAGTAGACATTATCTTAGAAGCAGCTTTCATAAAATGACCAGATAATATGTGTTAAGTGCATCATGAATAGAATGATAAGGCTTAGATACTCAAATTTAGGGCTGAATCATGCCATGACGAATCGCTAAGTGAGTCAATTTAACATCACTATCAACACCTACTTTTTCATAGATACGATAACGGTAAGTATTGATCGTTTTTACACTAACGAATAACTGGTCTGCAATTTGCTGTGGACTTTGACAGTTAACAACCATCATGGCGACTTGCTTTTCTCGATCACTTAACAAATCAAAAGGTGAGGAGGCATTGTCTGATAATAATACTTCTGCCAGCTGTTCGGCGACATCGTGGCTGAAATAACGTCCCCCTTGATAGATCTTTTTAATACCACGGATCATCTCATCAAGTGGCGTACCCTTAGTGATGTAGCCATTGACTCCGGCTTTGAGTAGCATTGAGGGATAGGGCTGAGTAACCATGCTACTGACTGCTAGAATCTTAATACCCATATCTAACTGCACCAAACGCTTGGTGGCTTCAAGACCACCAATATTAGGCATATTAACATCGAGTAGTACCACATCAGGCTTGAGCTGTTTGGCAAGTTTGAGCGCCATATCACCGCTGTCGGCTTCGCCTACAACTTCAATATCTGGACTGTCGGACAACATGCGACTGATACCCATTCGTACCAAATCGTGATCATCTACTACCAATACTCGAATCATGATTAACCTCTTTGCACTTTTAATAGATGCGTATGCGTTAGGACAGTCTAACAATGATAAACATTTACGCTAATAAAGATGTACTATTCAATAGTTATATAATCAGTCTACTGTCAAAATTTTGGCTATCAAATATTGCTGAAATGTTAAGGAATATCACCCAAACCTAAAGGTAATGTAGTAAAGCTTGAACAACCTCAAAAAGCTTATAAAAATAGGTAAGTAGATTAACCTTAAA
>JBBSUA010000012.1:0-15357 GCA_038235315.1 Pseudomonadales bacterium
AATATCCTCTGAGCGAAAAATTGCCGCCGCGTCTTGAATGTCTAGGCGATCATTGATAGTCACCGCATTATCAATAAGGCTAGCGACTAAGGTGTTTTGATCGTGCTTGATCAAATCGACGAGACTAAGTAGACCTAGAAGCTGTTGACTTTGATCAACCACCAACAGCTCTTGGCTTTGGTCATCGAGTAGATCAATGTTTTCACGTAACCAGTCTTGCACTTGCGCCAAACTAATATCATCTTGTACTTGAATAATATCGGGATCCATATAGCTGCCAACTTCCCAGTCAGCGTAAGTGTCCAGCTTATTGACCTGAATACGAACATCTTCGTCTAATGTCGCCATCACTGAAGTACGAACAGTATCAGTGACGGTCTCTAAAATCTCGGAGATGTCCTGCGCATCAAGATCTTGGGTGAACAAAGATATCTCTTGGGATGAGATATTCTCCATTAGCAATTGCCGCGTATCAAAATCAAGTTCAGCGAGTACTTCGCCTTTAATCTGTTCCGGAACTTGTGCCCATATGATCTGGCGATTTTGATTAGGAAATGATTCTAATAAGTTAGCAATCTCATATTCAGACTGCTTGCCCAAAAACTCAGTAATCGAAGCGTAAGCATCATTGGCTACTAATTCTTGCAGATAAAGCAGCTTGTATTCAGCACTATATTCTAACGGATTATAGTCTGCCTGCAGCGTGGGCTGACGATCGGGACTGGGCATAGAGGCAGACATAGATTTTTCCGAATTGTTGAATAAATAGCAATAAAGTAAAAAATAGCTAAATGTTATTTATTAAAAGTTGAATTAAAAATTAACGATTACCTAATAAGGCTCGAATATTGGCTAAATACTCATCTGCTACCGCTTCTGGATCTTTGGTCGCTTTTTTCTTCTTAGCTTTTGCTGGCCAGTCGATATGATCTTCTGGCAACTCATCTAAAAACCGCGACTCTGAGGTAACGCGCATTTGTCCTCCTGCACGGCGCTGGGTCGCTAATGTTAGCGTCAACTCACGACGCGCGCGCGTAATGCCAACATACATCAAGCGCCGCTCTTCCTCAACTGTCTCGCTGATGATAGAGTTGCGGTGTGGCAGCATCTCCTCCTCAAGACCCATGATATAGACATAATTAAACTCTAGACCTTTTGCAGCGTGAAGCGTCATGAGGTTTACTTTATTGGTATTCTCTTCTTCCTGCTGTTGCTCGAGCATATCAAGCAGTACGAGTTTACGAATAATGGTATCAATAGTACGGTCTTCGTCTTCCTCAGCGCGATTGATCAGCGATTGAATACTGGTATAGAGTATCTCAATATTATCAAGACGGTTTTTTTCTTGCTGTGGGGTTTTAGCCTCTGAGCGTACCACATCGACATAGCCCGTCTCATCGATCATTTGTTTGACAATAGGCACGGGGTCAGGATGTTGATCTAGCTCACGAGTATAGTGCTCAATAAAATCGCCGAATTCTTTTAAGGTACTGTAGGCTTTGCTCGGTAATACATGGCTGAGACCGGCATGAGTACAAGAGGCCAATAGTGAGATACTGTGTTCCTGCGCGAATAGTCCGAGTTTCTCTAAAGTTGCCGGTCCCATGCCGCGCTTAGGTGTATTAATAATACGCAAAAAAGCACTGTCATCTTCAGGGTTCAAAATCAGACGCAGATAACCCATGATGTCTTTGATTTCACTACGTGCAAAAAACGACTGACCACCGGATATATTATAAGGTATTTGTAATTGACGTAGATTTGCCTCTAGCATTCGTGCTTGAAAGTTACTGCGATATAGCACGGCATAATCTTCCCATTGATTACCGTAGCGCAATTTATGAGTGGCTATTTCCTTGGCGACCCGTTCCGCTTCGTCATCATCATTACGGCAATTAATAATACGGATTTTTTCGCCTTGACCTTTATCCGACCATAGTTTCTTCTCAAATAAATGCTCATTATTGGTAATGACTGCATTGGCAGAAGTCAGAATACGACTAGTTGAGCGATAATTTTGCTCAAGCATGACGATTTTTAATTTCGGGAAATCTTCTTTTAATAACGCCATGTTTTCAGGTTTGGCACCGCGCCACGCATAGATAGATTGGTCATCATCACCCACGACCGTGAAGCGTCCTTGCGGTCCAACCAGATATTTAATCATTTCATACTGCGCGGTATTGGTATCTTGATACTCATCGACTAGCAAGTAGCGAATACGGTTTTGCCACTTGTCCCTAAGCTCTCTATTTTCACGCAGGATTTTAGTTGGCAATACGATTAAATCATCAAAATCAACCGCATTATAAGCGCGCAGGTTGCGTTCATACAGCGCGTATAAAGTCGCAAAAATCATATCTTCTGGATCAACTAAGGTTTCCATTGCCTTATCTGGCTCAACCAAATCGTTTTTCCAATCCGAAATCATCTTGATGGCTTTACCGACCAGCTCACGACTTTCAGCGCCCGATAAGTTATCGCGCATCATCAGCTCCATCAATAGACGCTTGCTGTCATCGCTATCCATAATAGAGAAGTTACCCTTGAGCGGGGTGTGCATCAGCTCATAACGCAAGAACTGTAAACCAAACTGATGAAAGGTTGATACGGTTAAGCCACGGGTCTTTTCGCTAGGCATCAATTTACTTACCCGCGCTTTCATCTCGCGCGCGGCTTTATTGGTAAAAGTCACCGCCGTGATGCGCTCAGCTGGCACGTTGCATTCTTCGATAAGATAAGCAATCTTACGAGTGATAACCGAAGTCTTACCTGAGCCTGCGCCTGCCAATACCAATAGTGGACCAGATACGTAGAGCATCGCTTCTTGTTGTTTGGGATTGAGTTGACTCATAACGTGACCTTTGGGACAAGTAGTGCAAAAGCGAAAATAGGGTAGTAACACGCAGTGCTATATAGAAAGTAGCGTTAAAATGCTGGTGAAATATTATAAAGCAAAATCAACGTTATTGGGGAGGAGTTGGGTGAAAGTATGCTTACCTTAGAATAGAGATAGTGATAAATTTGCCAATAATATGATAATTGTTTATCTAATATATTTTAAAATTGCTATTATTTATGGTTAGCTTTTGTCTTTTTTAGCACGATAATCATCTAAATTCATATAAATATACTTCGTCACTAGTGAAGATTAAACTAACAGGCGGAACAATGAAGCCTTCAACATTAAGCATTTTCATAATAGTTGCACTGTCATTACTCCAAAGCAGTTGTAGTTACATGGCTAAAAAAGATCCTTGGAAAGAAGGTGAAATCGTCACTTGGAAATTTAGTGATCAGCTTATTATTAAGACTAAAGTAGGCAAGAGGCGAGAGCATATAGGTGGCAACGAGTTTTATGATCCTAAATCTGAATACTTTATAGGTCAATTTTCTATCAATTATGAGCCTGACATTATTTCCATGCTAACAGAACAACAAGCATTAGCTATGCCAGCTATAACCACTCATCCAAGTATAGAGTTAGAGTTTAATTTGATGCTAAATGATTCTGAAGTAGAAGCAACTGACAGACCTGTTTATATCGACAATAAAACTGACCATCCAGACCAAGTAAGAGTAAGCATTAATAGAAGTGATATTGACTCAAATTATTTAACAACAAAGGAAAAGTATCTAGCGTCTTTACCGTATGAAAATCAAGATTATGATAAAGAGCTATCCAATAAATACGGGATGAGCTGTTATAAAGACAAGTTTAAGTTCACTTGTTTTGGTGAATCTAGTAACGATCAGGTATCTGGACTTATTTTCTCATCAGAGCTTAATTCCGATATTATTAGAGTAGTTTCTACAGAGCCAATCTATGGCAAAATTGACATGGAATGGTATGTTAATAAAGGTGATTTATATCAATGGCAGGAAATCGATAAAAATATTTGGCGATTATTGACAGCTTGGAACGCATCACCTATTACTGAGAACAAAGCGCTTCTAAATAACCCAAGAGGAGATTTAAGCAAAACGACTGCTAAAATAAGTAATAATGGCGAAGTGCTGACTTTTAAAGTAACTCCACAATTAATTGTCAGTGTTAATAAAGACGAAACCAATCCGTACAATCGCGCGCATCCAGAGCTACAAAACTTTTTAGGACAGTTTCCGATAAACTCTATGCCTAGTAAACAAATTATAGCTCACGCTGGCAAGATTAAAGGAGCGACAACCATAAACGAACCGCTTGAATTTGTCTTTTTACTCAATGATTTAAAAGATTATCATCTCTCAAGTTACGATACAGAACCTACTACCGATCAGATAAAGGTAAGAGTGACTAACTTATCAGACATTGAATCCAGTAAATTTGAGACAGCTACTGAAAGAGTAGACTATTTATTGAGTATTGGCGTTTCTATTCTTGATAAACAAAGCAAGTTTTATAAACATGGTATGGAATGTTATAGAGGTGGAAACGATTTATATTGTATAGGTAGAACCAACAGATACAAACATCCTGAATTACTACTGCAAGTGAGCCATAATCTGAATGAGGAAGTGTTTTTAGAAAGCTACGCTAATACGCAAATGTATGGAGGGTTAAGAGTAGAATGGAAGGCAACCGCTGACTCTTTTGAAGACTGGCTAGCAATAGATGCGGCTATTTGGCGTCTGCTTGATGAAATAAATATTGCATCTTCAGTGCAAAATTCAGTACAAACGCCAACCGACCCTTAAAACATTATGAGTATATAAACTTTTGTTATTAAATAATATTAAGCCTTATTTAACTGTCTTGCAGCCTCTAACGCAAAATAAGTCAAAATCCCATCAGCACCAGCGCGGCGGAAACCAATTAAAGATTCTAAAATGACCGCATCGGTGAGCCAGCCATTTTGAATCGCTGCCATGTGCATCGCATATTCACCAGAGACTTGATAAGCAAAGGTCGGTACACCAAAAGTGTTTTTGACTTCACGAATAAGATCAAGATACGGCTGACCGGGTTTAATCATCACCATATCAGCACCCTCATTAATATCTAATGCGACTTCATGCAAGGCTTCAGCACGATTACCAAAGTCCATCTGGTATTGTTTTTTATGACCACCTTTTAAGTTGCCAGCACTACCAACGGCATCACGAAATGGACCATAGTAAGCAGAGGCATATTTGGCGGAGTAAGCCATGATAGCCGTATTAGCAAAGCCTTCCGACTCAAGCGCATCACGCATGGCTTTGATACGACCATCCATCATATCGCTTGGCGAGATAATATCAGCACCCGCGCGGGCATGAACCAGTGTTTGCTTAACTAATACTTCCACGGTTGCATCATTGACCACATAGCCAGTGTCGTCAAGTAAACCGTCTTGCCCGTGTGAGGTATAAGGATCTAATGCCACATCAGTCATCACTACCATTTCTGGTACGGCATCTTTAACCGCTTTCACTGCCCGTGCGCTCAGACCATTTTCGTCATAGGCGGCGCGACCATCAGGTGTTTTTAAGCTATTATCGATTACTGGAAAAATATCGATAGTGGTTACGCCTTCGCTCAATAATTCTTTGGCATAGTCAATTAGCAAGTCAATCGATAAGCGTTCAACACCTGGCATGCTGCCGATAGCTTGGCGTTGATTTTTGCCTTCTATAACAAAAACTGGCGCAATAAAATGCTTGGGGTGCAGCTCAACTTCACGAATCATCGCGCGGACGTTATCGTTATAACGCAATCGACGTAAGCGAGTAGCGGGGAATTGACGATTAAAAGTGTAAGTCATAATAAATCCTTATTTTATTTGATAAGCGCTTATTAAAGAGATATAAAAGCAATCAGCCCTACCAAAGTGGCAGGGCTGATTGGGCAATAGTGACCACTTAACATTGGTGAGTTATAAAGTGCTTATTCAGTAATTTGCGTTACAGGTACTTGCTCAACCGGGGTCTCTTGAGTAATAGTACCGACCGCAGCATCTGCATCACCGTCGTTATCAATATCAACGATAGCTGTTGGATCAAAGACGGCTGTTGCTGGCGTTTTAGACTGTTTGATAGCGATAGCTTCTTGTACAGAGGCGACGCGAGCTGAGCTTGCAGCATCAATGGCATAGACCGCTTTGTTTTTGGCACCGCTGGTAGATAAGTCGGCAATACGTGCCAAGTTCGTATATTGCGGGACTGGAATAGCCACTGGCACATCAAGATTAGCGCCGCCACCCAGTGCTTGATACAGCTCGATTTGGCTGATTATTTTTTGCAGTTCTAAATCCAAAATACCTTGTTGAGTTGAAAACAGCGAGCGCTGAGCATCAAGGACATCTAGATAGTTTGAGATACCCGCTTTAAAGCGTGCATCGGCAATCTCAAAGGTTTGATCGAAGTTATCTTGCAAGCGGTACTGTGAAGCGAGCTGCTCACCGAGCGTTGCTCGCGTTGCCAGTACATCTGAGACTTCACGAAATGCCGTTTGAATAGAACGCTCATAACTGGCTAAGGTCTGTGCGCGCTCTATTTTTGCGACATCATAATTGGCATCTAAACGTCCAGCATCGAAGATAGGAACGCTAATATTAGGACCAAATGACCAACCCACTGAGCCACTTTTGAACAAATCATTTAAGCTGCTACTGCCTACACCGATGCTACTAGCGAGACTAATAGAGGGGTAATAAGAGGCACGCGCTACGGCAATGTTTGCACCTGCCGCCTTTAGGTTATATTCCGCTTGTAACACATCGGGACGATAACGTAACAGCTCGCTTGGTAGACCAGCGCTAAAGATGTCATGAGTCGTAATATTGCTGATAGCCGGGGCTGGAATCAGGTTGGTTGGAATAGGCGCACCAACTAAGAACTGCAAAGCGTTACGCGACCTTAAAATACTGCTTTGTGCTCGCGATACCGCAAGCCTAGCATTCTCAAGTGAAGCGCTTGATTGTAGCGACGGCAATTTAGGGTCAATGCCAGCCTTAAAACGTGCGTTAGCGATAAATAGCGAGCGCTCACGACTCTCAACTGTGGCTTCAGCTAACTTTAACTGTGCCAAGCTATAGCTCAAATTGGCATAACTTTGAGCGATATTGCTAATTAAGCTAATTTGAGTCGCATCTTTAGCCGCAGTCGTTGATAAGAAGTTCTGCAGAGCTTGGTCTTTTAGGCTAGCGATCTTGCCCCAAAAGTCTAGCTCGTAATTGGCTAGACCCAAATTAACACTATAATTATCGTTCGTTACACTGCCGCCTATTGGACTGCCTTGACGTCGGCGTGAGTAGCCTGCCGTCCCATCGATCGTTGGCAAGTCACGAATATCAGTAATTTGATATTGCGCCCTTGCTTTTTCGATCGCTAAACGCGCACTCTCAAAGTCTTTATTATTCTGCAGACCTAAAGCGATCAGACCTTTTAAATGGTCATCACTATAAAAATTCTGCCAGCGTTGACCGGCAACACTAGGCTGCTCAGCGGTGCTTACCGTCTCACGATCAAACGCACCATAAGCCTGTTCAATGGGTAGATTAGGTTCAGCGAGTACAGGGCGAAGATCCGCTTTTGGAATGGTATTACAGGCTGCCATACTCATGGCTAATACGGTCAAGCCTAGCAAGCGTCCACTATTATTGCGAGCGCGTGCAGACAAAGAGACCGATTTGGTTGCTGAGTTGGGGGTAACAAAGGAACAAAAACTCATTGTGTATTATCTCCAAAGCTTGCAGGCTGAGAGCTCTTAGAGAGCGTCATATTTTGCGTATTATAATCAACGGGCGTCATTGGTGGTTCGTTAGGTTCAGGTGGTCCAACTAAATCAGGCGTATCACCGCCGTTATTTGGCGGCGTGTCGTACTTATAAGGAAAAAGACTACGTATCCAAATATAGAACATCGGAATAAAGAAGACACCCAATACGGTCGCTGTAATAACCCCACCGACGACACTAGTACCAATTGCGTTTTGACTGCCAGAACCGGCACCCGTAGCGATGAATAATGGCACAACACCAAGACCAAAGGCAAGCGAGGTCATAATAATCGGGCGCAAGCGTTGCCTTGCTGCAGTCATTACCGCATCTGTAAGACTATTACCTTCCTCTTGATGCTCTTTTGCAAATTCGATAATCAAAATAGCGTTTTTGGCAGACAGACCGACTACGGTAAGTAGTCCTACCTGTAAATAGATGTCATTGGCAAAACCTCTAAACCAAGTAAATAGAACCGCTCCTAAAACGCCAAGTGGGATAACCAATAATACGGAGAAGGGAATAGACCAGCTCTCATAGAGCGCTGCAAGACATAAGAAGACGACTAAGATTGAAAGTACATATAGCATAGGCGCTTGCGCACCTGACTTTTGCTCTTCCAGTGACATGCCTGTCCACTCATAGCCCACACCTTCAGGCAGTTTATCGATGATAGCTTCCATTGAGCTCATCGCCTCGCCAGTACTCAAACCGGGGGCAGCGCTACCCTGAATATTCATTGACGGTAAGCTATTATAACGGGTTAAACGCGGAGAGCCTGATTGCCATTCGTTGTTTGAAAAGGCATCAAATGAGATCATCTCCCCAGCTTCGTTACGCACATACCACTTATCGAGATCATCAGGGTTAGTACGACTGCTCGGCTCACCTTGTACAAACACGCGCTTAATACGACCACGATCAACAAAGTCATTGATATAGCTTGAACCCCAAGCCGTTGAGATGACGCTATTAATATTACTCAGTGACAGACCATAAGCCGCCGCTTGCTCTTGGTTGATATTGACTTTGAGCTGCGGTGCATCTTCTTGACCATTCGGACGTACACCAGCGACTTGGTCATCCTGCGCTGCCATACCGAGCAACATGTTACGTGCTTCGAGTAGTCCGTCATGACCAAGATTACCAGTATCTTGGAGCATTAAATCAAAGCCACTGGCATTACCAAGCTCAGTAATTGCAGGAGGTACAATTGCAAATACTTGTGCTTCATTCAATTGGGTAAAGAAGTAACCCATAGCACGACCTGCTACAGCCTGCGCTGTATTGTCATCGCCAGGACGAGCATCCCAATCCGTTAAACGTACAAATGCCAACCCCATATTCTGTCCTTGACCAGCAAAGCTAAAGCCTGCAATGGTATAGACAGAAGCAACGTTGTCAGACTCTTGATCAGTGTAATAGGTTCTGACTTTATCAAGTACTTCTTGAGTCTCATCAAGCGTAGAACCCGCTGGCAATTGTACTAAGGTAAACATAATACCTTGATCTTCTTCGGGCAAGAATGAACCGGGAATGCGTAAAAATACGACTACCATAATACCAATAATAGCTGCATAACCAATCAAGTATAACCATTTGAAACGAATGCTTTTACCTACAAAGCGTTCATACGAGCGACTAAGCTTGAAGAAAGTACGGTTGAACCAACCAAAAAAGCCTTTTTGTTTTTCAGTATTACCTTTGTCATGGCTTTTGCTACGTTTTAATAAAGTGACACAAAGGGCAGGGGTGAAGACCAATGCTACTATGGCGGATAACACCATACTCGTAATCAAGGTGATAGAGAATTGGCGATAGATAACACCTGTTGAACCACCAAAGAAGGCCATTGGTAAAAATACTGCTGATAGAATCAGTGCAATACCAATGACGATTCTACTAATTTCACCCATTGACTGTATCGTGGCATCTTTGATGGAGATTTCAGAATCCTCCTCCAAGATACGTTCAACGTTCTCAACCACCACAATGGCATCATCAACTAGCAATCCGATAGACAGTACCATAGCAAACATAGTTAGTACGTTAATACTAAAGCCTGCAATATAAAGTACAGCAAAGGTGCCGAGTAGAACCACTGGCACGGCAAGAGTTGGAATGATAGTCGCGCGCCAGTTCTGTAAAAAGATAAACATGACGATGAACACAAGAACAATCGCCTCAATCAACGTCATGACTACTTGCTCAATAGATAAGCGAATGAACGGTGTCGTGTCATAAGGAACTACTGAGGTTAGACCTACAGGAAAGTTTTTTTCAAGCTCTGCCATACGCGCACCTACTGCGTCGCGAGTCTCTAATGCGTTTGCGCCGCCAGCAAGCGAGATACCGATACCAGCTGCTTGTTCACCATTAAACAAAGAAGCAACACTATAGTTCTCACTGCCAATCTCAACGTCGGCCACATCGCCTAAGCGTATTTGAGCACCTGAAATGTCTGATTTTAATAATATGTTTGCAAATTCATCAGGTGTTTTCAGATAACTTTGTAAGGTCACTGTGGCATTAATAACCTGTTGATCTGTGTCAGCAGGTGCTTGGCCAAGCTGACCTGCAGATACTTGCGCGTTTTGCGCGCGTACTGCGTTAACGACATCAGATGGTACCAAGTTGTAGCTACGCAGGCGTGCAGGATCAAGCCAGATACGCATAGCATAGGTAGAACCGAATACCTGTACTTCGCCCACCCCTTCGACACGGCTGAGTTGATCGACGATGTTTGAGCTAACGTAGTCGCCAATGTCATTGCGATCCATACTACCGTCTTCAGAGATAAACGCTTGTACCATCATAAAGCTACTGGATGATTTATTGACGTTTACGCCTTGGCGTTGAACTGATTCGGGTAACGAGCTCATAGCCGCTTGTAGTTTATTCTGTACTTGCACTTGCGCGGTATCAGAGTCAGTACCGTTCTCAAAGGTAAGCGTTACTGACGCGCCACCGTTTGATGAGCTCGATGATGACATATACATGAGACCGTCAAGCCCTTTCATGCGCTGCTCAATAATCTGAACGACTGAATTTTCGACTGTCTGAGCATTGGCACCAGGATAGCTTGCACTAACTGTAATCGTCGGCGGCGCAATGCGTGGATACTGTTCAATCGGTAAATTAAGGACCGATATGATCCCAATAAGAATGACTAAAATAGCCAACACCCAAGCAAAAATAGGGCGATTAATAAAAAAACGTGACATAGTATATCCCTAAGTCTTCCTACCTTCGGATGGAATTAGTTAGTGGCGGCTGGTTGTTTAGCATTAGTAGCTGACTTATCCATCGTTTTTGCTGCTTGCTGCGGTGTTCTAGCAGTAGGTTCTTTAGTCGCTTGAGCAGAGGGTGTAGAATTCGGGTTCTCTAAGGGTTTGGCAACCACTTCTTGTTCAGGTTTGACTTTTGCCCCACCGATAACCACGATCTTGTCCCCATTTTTCAAGCCATCAGTGACCACCCACTGTCCGTTATAAGTGCCGTTGATAGTGACGGGACGAACTTGAATTTTATTATTTGCATCGACGATATAAACTTGTGTTTCACTTTTAGTCGAACGCATAACCGCGCTTTGTGGCACTAGTGTCGCATTGGTGATAACGCTCTGAGTTAAGCGTGCAGAGACATACATACCGGGCAATAGGATATTATTACTATTAGGAAATACTGCACGCAAGGTTACCGCACCAGTAGATTCGTCTACCTTCGCCTCTGACAAAGCCAGCTTGCCAGTGATGGGATATACAGTACCATCCTCTAATACCAGCTCAACCGTATTCATGCCTGCTTGAGCGGTACCCTCAGACAGTTGCTGTCGCAGTTTCAATAGCTCAGAGGAAGATTGACTGATGTCCACATAAATAGGATCTAGGCGCGAAATCGTAACCATTGGATTGGCTTGAGTGGTATTTACAAGCGTTCCAACAGTGGCTGTTGATCGATCACTACGGCCTGAAATGGGTGAGCGTACGATAGTGCGGTTGAGGTCTAAAGTACTGGCATCTAAACCTGATTGAGCGGTTTGAATACCTGCTTTTGCGCTTTCTATACCCGCTCGCGTTTGACCGACAGCAGCATTGGCACTAGCAACCGCTGCTTGTGCCGTACGAACTTGCGTCTGCGCTTGATCATATTGCTGCTTAGAGATAGCATCGATTTCAACTAAGCCTTGCAAGCGCTGTAGGTCATTTTGCGCTTGTGCTAGTGACGCTTGACGACTGATCAGCTCAGCTTTAGCATTCTCATTATTAGCAATAGCCGTTTGATAGTTGGCTTGTGATTGTGTGACTGCTGCTTGACCACTCGTGATAGAAGTCGCATAGTTATCAGTATTAATACGATATAGAGGCTGACCCTTTTTGACATTGCTGCCTTCGCGGAACAATATCTCTTCGATGATACCGTTTACCTGTGGACGTACGTCTGCAGTTTGAAAAGCAGTAGTCCGTCCAGAAAAAGTTTGTACCTGAGGTATGGTGCTAAAAGTAACCGTCTGGACGTTGACGACGGCAGGTGGCATCTGCTGCTGTGCAGCGGCATCAGCACCGTCTTCTTTTTTGTCACAGCCAACCAATACCGCTGTCGATAGTATAGATGCTATTACCAGCGCAAGATAAGAGTGCTTCATCAATGTCCTCGGGAATATTAAGTTTTAATAAAATAGTTTGATAAAGATAGAATGCAAATGAGTAGATACAAGCCAATTAACTTAGACATACAGTCAAACGCTAAAGTTGAGTTTGTAATGCTAAGAATCGACAGTAATACATTCAGTAAGTTATTATAAACTATCGGGTATACCCTACAGTCAAGCAACAAAATAGCTGTTTTAGATGATAAAATAGTGAGACTTAGTCTATAAAGGATTAAAAACGTTGGTAGCACAAGCGTCAGATAATAATTTATAGATAAAATTGCGCAGTAACTTAACAATCAAAATATTGTTAAGTTTTGTTATAAGACTGTGTTTGTAACGCACATATTAGAAAATGTACCAAAAATTTCAGGCTGTTACCAAAACGTATGATTTAGCAATAGATTAATGCAAACTTTAATGCAGTAGCATCTATATCATCGAATTGATATCACTTAAGTGATGGCTGTTTTAGTGCAATATTAACTGCAATTATTAGTTTTATGGTTAGTTCAAGTTTTACACTAAGCGCGCGCTTGCCATTTCAGTCAAGTGATACAATCCGGCGCGATAGCGGTTATCTGGTAGAGAGCTTAACGCTTGCTGAGCCAATCGTGTCTCTTCTAGCGCACGTTTTTTGCAATAATCTAATGATCCAGAATCACGTACGAGCGTAATCAGTTGCTCCGCATTTGGGGTTTTACCCGTCTGTACGGCGATACGTAATTGCTCATAACCGACCTTATCATTATCTTTTAATAGCTCAAGTGCTTTAATAGTCGGCAGCGTAGGCTTACCTTCTGCCAAGTCATCACCTAAGTTTTTGCCCATCAGCTCACTATCGCCACTATAGTCGAGCACATCGTCAATAATCTGAAAAGCATTACCAAAGTGTTGACCAAAATCTGCTAATGCTTGCATGTGCTGAGTTTGTTCTTGCAAGATAGCAGCCCCTTGAGTTGCCATCATAAACAGTCGGGAAGTTTTGCCGTCGATGATACGAAGATAATCCTCTTCAGTAGCTGCTGGATTGTGCTGGTGCTGCAGCTGCAATACTTCACCTTCGGCAATATCGCAAGTACAATCTGAAAATAACTGCAATAATGGTAAACTCTTAAAGCCTACTAACATTTTGAAGGCACGAGCAATCAGATAATCACCGACCAAAACGGCTGTGGCATTATCCCATGTGGCATTGGCCGTAGGCTTGCCACGACGCTGATTTGATTCATCAATCACATCATCATGTACCAAGGTTGCCGTATGCAGCATCTCAGTAATGGCTGCCAAATGCATCGCTTGCTGTGACGGTGCATCGTTGAGCAGGCGTGCACATAATAAAGTGATCAGTGGGCGCATGCGTTTGCCGCCCGCGTTGATGACGTGTTGGGAGACGCTCATCACCAGTTGGACTTTTGAATTGAGACTACCAAAAACTTGCTCATCCATAATATCAAAGTCATCAGCGACGATGCTTTGAATATCGGAATAGCTTAGTGTAGATGTGACAGGTACTAGTGCGGGATCAACTAATGAAGTGCTACTCATAAGGAATGGTCTTATCAATGAAAAGGATGATGGTAATAATAAGATTTTAGTCTGTTTATAGTAGCATAGCTACGTACGTAAATAGAGGACTAAAATATGACACAACAAGGTTGCACTAGTACCGAGAATAGCTAAATTCCCTAATTGAAGCAATAAGCTATGTACGCTATAATAGCTCTCGTTAAGCATGCCAAGTTTACTATTAAGTTTATGAAAAGTATTACTGGCTCTTAACAACAACACAAGCGACTTGCTTTTATAGCCAAAAAGCCGTAAAATCTTGCCTTTAATTTTTCCCTGTCGTGTTCGTTGACGAAGCGTTGATATAATATCAGCCACGGCACACGGGTTAAGCGGAGTTAGACATGTACGCAGTAATCAAAACTGGTGGTAAACAGCACCGTGTAGTCGTCGATGAATTGCTTAGAGTTGAATTACTAAAAGCAGAAAAAGGCGAAACGATTAAGTTTGAAGACGTATTGATGGTTGTTGATGGTGATAACGTCAAAATCGGTCAGCCAATCGTTGACGGTGCTAGCGTAGAAGTAGAAGTGGTTGAGCATGGTCGCGGAGACAAAATCCGTATCATCAAACACAACCGTCGTAAGCATTATCACAAAGAGCAAGGTCACCGCCAATGGTATACCTTGTTAAAAATCAAAGCGATTAACGCTTAACTAGCAACTTTATTTTTAAAGTTGTTCGGTGCATTAATTGCTTCAGATATATCGCATACGCGATACATTATATTAACAAGGAGATTTTCTCATGGCACATAAAAAAGCTGCCGGTTCGTCACGTAATGGTCGTGATTCAAACCCAAAAATGCTCGGCGTAAAAATCTTTGGTGGTCAAGCCATCGTTGCTGGTAACATCATTGTTCGTCAACGTGGTACAGAATTCCACGCTGGCGAAGGTGTTGGCATGGGCCGCGACCATACTTTATTTGCACTGAACGACGGTGTGGTAAAGTTTGCAACTAAAGGTAAATTTAACCGTCGCTATGTGATGGTTGAAAACGCATAATTGCGGCTTTGCTAGTAACTCATGGCATTTAGTTTTACTTTATGCCATAAGTTAGTATAGCGAATATAAAAAATTCCTATTACCCATTGGTGATGGGGATTTTTTTTGTTTAATGGCTAATAGAAAACCAGAAAATGCACAATAACAGTGGTTACAAGCGTGTATGGCAGGCGTAGTAATGATTGCAATTCGTGACTAGGCGTGTAATAAAAAAACTGGCACACTGTCTCCATTGCTTAATGGCGCTGCAAAGCGTAATAAATTAAGCATTGATTGAAACAAGAATTTTAATAATACATTTTATAATATTTACTTTTTAAGCTATTTTATATTTTAAGAGAGGATTAATCATGACTTTATCTAACCAACACACAACGACTATAAAACAAAAAATGATGAGTGGTGCATTAGCGGGTGTACTGATGACTACCCTTGGTGT
>JBBSUA010000013.1:0-15252 GCA_038235315.1 Pseudomonadales bacterium
GTTATAAATCGCCAAGACAGGTGTGGTTTGACTTTTATCGTCAGGCTGCATAATTAAAATCTCCCAAGTTTAACTGTACGGATTTGACGGCAGGGGTCAAACGTATAATGATCGTCACTGGGTAAAGCTTTAGGATATATATGGTCTCCAATAATAATTTGTGCCGTGCCATATACAAATCCGCCGTCATTCCAAACAACGTTCCATATAAAACCAAAAGTCTTATCTTCATTCGTAGTGTAATGCATAATTCCTTTGCGCCTTAATAAGATTAAATCGATTGAGTAATTATTTTTTGAATTCAGGTATGTAACTAAAAGCTCAACAAGATCTCAATTTATAGTTATAACAAATAAAATAAAATACCTGACCAATTGGTCAATTTATTATCATATACTGTTATCATTCACTATCAAGGTTGAGCGACTCGCTTGATCTCGTTTCAATTAACAGGAGAACCTTATGCTAAAGTCCAAAACCAAAAAACAACCACAAGAAACATTCATTAACATCGTTCACAGTAGACGACTAAAGCCATTAAAGAAGCAGCCAGCCGTTAAGTGTATCGAAGCTGTCAATAATATTAATAAAGAATTCCTTGCTGAACTGGCAGGATCCGATGAGTATATCTCAATCGCCTTCTGTTATAAAAACTATAATGAGGAAACCAACCCTCGTCTCAGTGAAAACGAAAGCTGTGCGGTCATCAGTGTCGCTAAAGCTAAAGAACTACTACACACCGAAGTGTTGGCTGAAGAAGCGCTGAGCGCAGTTAGTATTATTTTATTCAGTGCCGTATCACAGACGTTCGGCGGGTTCTTGACCGATGGCGAAACCAACAAACGCTACGTGTTGTCTAAAGGGACAGAATATGCGGGCTTGTCATCAGTGCCTTTATCACTGTAAAGACAGCTGTGTAGTGAGTTTCATATAAAAAACGATACCGCTAGACTGAGATAAATTTTCTTAAGAAAAAAGCGCTCTGATAAATCAATCATAGCGCTTTTTTCTGACAAACTGTTTTCTCTTATAACTGACTATTTTTGAAAATTTATAATCTTAAACGGTCAGTTTCATAAATATTAAGAGTTATAAGCTCAAGCCTTTAAGACGGTATAGACAGGTACTGGAAACTCGCCATGCAGATCTACTAAGTCTAGTAATACCAACGCGCCTACTACCGTATGATTGGCTGATTTACACAACTCATAAGCGGTGGTCAACGTACCGCCAGTAGCTAAGATATCATCGACCAACAACACGCGCTCAGGTGGCAGATTGTTTTGCATCTCAAGCGTATCTTTACCGTATTCTAGCGCATAGGCTTTATTGGCCACCGGTGGCGGCAATTTACCAGCCTTACGTAGCAGTAGCATGCCTTTGCCCAATCGACCTGCCAGTAAGCTTGCAAATACAAACCCACGAGCCTCAACGGCGCCAAAACAATCTACCTCCTCTAACAGACCAACAGGCAATGCGCTTAGCATCGCGTCAATGACCTCATTAACGTGACTGCGCAGTAACGGTGTAATGTCATAAAAATCAATACCAACTTTTGGAAAATCAGGTACTGTACGAATGATTTTCCAAAACTCATGATCAGTATTAGGCGTATTGGACGGTATAGATGGTGCGTTAGCGATGGTTCCGCTCATGATTACCTCTGACATAAATGACTCAATTAATGTTATAACAGTAGTGGATAGTGTATAAAATAGAGAAATTAACGTCGGCCATGATAACATAATTAGTCTTAGCGTCACCGTTGAGTACACTACTAGACTACGCTTTGATTAGAATAGACGATGAACATCAACTTGATAAGTACAAATTAATCTCAATATACAAGTGTAAACTTAACCTTGTATATTGTGGTTATATGCTAAACTACGTGCGTTTTTACAGCTCGCTAATGAGCGACAGAATTGGTAATGATCGATAGGACTTATGTATGAAACGTTATGAATGTATTGTTTGTGGCTGGATTTATGATGAAGCGCTTGGCTGCCCAGAAGAAGGCATTGCTCCCGGTACAAAATGGGACGATATTCCTGATGACTGGAGCTGTCCCGAATGCGGTGTCGGTAAGCTAGATTTTGAGATGATGGAGCTTTAAGTAGATGACACTCTAAACAGGATATCTCATGACTAACTCAAATAACCCAAGCCAAACTGACGCTACGAACTCATCCGCACAGGTGTCCGACTACCCGACTCCAGAATGGGAGCAGTTCGGTGTGCACCAGTGGCGCGCCTCCGATTTAAGCGATCACCTTTATCAGACTATGATTACTATTAGTGAGGGGATCAATCTGTGTGTCGAAGCGGGCGGCAATCCCAATAATCC
This sequence comes from Pseudomonadales bacterium, assembly GCA_038235315.1. Classification (GTDB taxonomy): domain Bacteria; phylum Pseudomonadota; class Gammaproteobacteria; order Pseudomonadales; family Moraxellaceae; genus Psychrobacter. The sequence goes on from JBBSUA010000013.1 coordinate 2,348, forward strand.
ACCACTGCTCATGGTGATGGGTTTAGGATCACAAATGATATTTTGGCCAGACGGTTTTATTAAGCGTCTGATTGATGCCGGATTTTTTGTGATTCGTTTTGATAATCGAGATATTGGCCTCTCCTCCAAGGTACAGATCGAAGGTCTGCCACGTGTCAATCAGCTAAAGATGATGTTGCGTCTGCAAACGGGTCTGTCTAACAAAAGCCAGCAGGTCGCCTACAACTTAACAGATATGGCAGAAGATACCGTACATCTGATTAAGGCATTGAACCTACGTAGCACGCATCTACTGGGTGCATCAATGGGTGGTATGATTGCCCAAATTGTCGCCGCTCGTTATCCAAGCTTTGTCAGACGTATGGTGTTGATGTTTACAACAACCAATCGAGCTTTCTTAAAACCGCCTAGACCAAGGCAGTTATATACGCTAATCAATCGCCCAGAGAGCCATTCTGAGCGTGATATTGTACGTCACAGTGTTTGGTTTATGAAAACCGTAGGTACGCCTGGTCATGTTAATGTACGTACGGTTCGTGAAATCGCGAAACTACGTTATCAGCGCAATTTCCATCCTTTAGGTTCCGTACAGCAGCTCAACGCTATCTTGTCCTCTGGCTCTATCAGTCGCTTTAGCAAGCAAGTCAAAGCACCCACTATCGTCATTCATGGTAGTGCTGATGGACTATTGCCTTCCTCACAAGGTCGCGTCGTTGCAAAAACGATTCCTAATGCCAAGTTTCATCTTATTGAAGGTATGGCACATGACATTCCAACCTACTATCAGCCTTATCTAGTAGATTTGATTCGCAAACATCTATCAGACTAGGCCGCTTTTAAAACTACTAATTTTAGAAGTAAAAAAGAGACTCAAGTAGATGAATTATTCATATGCTTGAGTCTCTTTTTTTTGTATTGTTAGTTAGATAATAGCCATACATTTATAATCACTAACTATAATCACTAACGTCTTATTCACAGCTGACAATATTACTCTCTGTACCAATACAAACCTTATCACCATTCTTGAGATTTCCAACCCATGCCTTACCTTCTTTAAATACAAATGCAGTGACGTCTCTATAGCGACTGTCCGTATCTATCACGTTATTGTCAAAGTTCAAAGGGATAACCAGCTCGCCGCCTAAGTTGACAAAACCCCAATTATCATCAATACGTACCCCTGCCAAGCCTTCCGAAAACGGTCTAACTTCATCGAAAGAATAAGTGATCATCAGTACATCTTGCTCATCAACAAAGCCCCATTTACCATCTTGTTGTTGCGCCTGTAAGGTCGTGAAGCGATTGGGTAACTGTGAGCGTGGTGGAATCGCTGAATCGGTGTTCACAGTGTTGCTCGATGAGGTTTTGACAGTGGTACGCGCGTCAGGATCAGCAGTCGTTTTGCCACTCTTATCCAACCAACTGATGACTCTATTTTTACTGACTCGTGCTATACCGCTACGGTAGTTGTCAATATCGCTAAACGTCGATGAAAAAGGTACAACGGTCTGATTAGTAGTACTGATGACCCCATATTGACCATTACTTTTGACTACAATACGCCCCTCAGATACAGGACGCGCCCACCCCTCTGATTCACGCAATCTATCATATATTGCAGGAATAACTTCACGCCCTTGCAGGTTGACATAGCCCACACGACCATTGCGCTGTACAGGGATTAATCCGCCCGCAATTTTATTACCGTCAGCGCTTTGATAGTCAGACAAATCGGTAACTCTTTTACCTCTACTATCAATTAATGCTACGGGCGCACCGAAGTCAGTTATGGCTAAAAAATGACCCCGACTAGTGGTACAAGAGACATTTTTATAGTAGCTCTTGGGCAATTTACAACTGGCCGCTTGGGCGATTGGCATTGTGAATATGGCAATGCATAGTATGCTAGCCAATGACCGTATTTTTGGTAATTGCGGCTGCTTTGAGTATTTCGCTGTAGAGCATTTAGACATTATAAGACCTAAGCTAAAGTTGTACCATGCGCCATAAAGGATAACTCTATAGCCATTATTAGAAGCCACTAGACTAACAAATAATGCCAACAAGACCAATATCGATCCTGTAAAAGTATAACTAGAACCTATATGTTACGTCGGCTATTTGTCTTGGTGTCCCTAGCTGATTTCATAAGTATATTTCAGAAAAGCACTTATTATTAAGTTTCTGCTGTCAAAATACTCTTATAAAAAACAATTAGGCGTAGTGGCATTTAGATTTTATGCTAAAAGGTTTACACTTGTCCCTTTTTCAAATGCTATGCTGCGCTATAAAAAGGACATCTTATGGCTGACTCATCCTCACGCTCTGCATCTATTGGTTTAGCCGTTGGTTGTACCATTTTTGGCTTAGGTAGTCTGATTGTTGCCCACGTCGATATTGGTGGTTGGGCAATGTCGTTTTGGCGATTGGCGGTATCAGGTATTATTTTTGCTTTATTGGCGAAATTTACGGGTCAACGTTTTCCACGTTCAAGACGGGCTATCATTTTTGGTTTATTATCGGGTGTATTTTTAGGCTTCGATTTGGCACTTTGGCATGAGAGTATATATGCTGTAGGTCCTGGTATCTCAACCCTGTTAAACAGTTTGCAGATTTTCTTTTTAGCAGCGATTGGGTTCTTGTACTTTGGTGAGCGTCAGTCACTTTTGCAGCTTTTGAGTTTGTGTTTAGCGATGCTTGGAGTTGCATTGATTGGTAGTCCTGAGTTCGCTCAGAACACTGCCGCGACTTGGGGGTTCGTCACAGGTATTGCATCAGGGGCAATGTTAGCCGCCTCTATGACTTTTATTCGCAAGACTCATGATACTGAGCCAACGCCCATATTTGTGCTGATGCAGCTGATTAGTATTGGTGGCGTACTGGCCATGATAATTCCGATGTTCCTCTTTGATAGTGGGCACATTTTACCTACTACGTGGTCTCAGTTCGGTTGGATACTGGTTTATGGGTCGGTCATGCAGTGCTTGGCATGGGGACTAATCGCCTACTCCATTCCCAAGCTATCTCTAACCATAGTAGGGTTGCTACTACTCACTGAACCTATCGCGGCTTTGGTAATCGATTATAGCTGGTTGGATAAGCCGATTAATACCTTGCAATGGGCTGGCGCACTGCTCACCATGTTTGCTATTTTCTTAGGGTCGCTTAAACCTAAGGCACGGGCATTAGGTCGTTATCGATTTTTTGCAAAGTTATATAATCGTAGATCTAAGTAGATTATGTATAGAAAATAACTTACGTAAATAATAGCAGTATCCCTAATAAGAAAAGCCTGAATATAATCTTTCTATATTCAGGCTTCTTTATTTCAAAACATCATTATCGACTGAAAGTAAGTTTCCGAAATCGTATAGTGAGTTTACTACAAAAGTGTTATAGCGCTGTTGGTATGAATTTTTCGCAGCCTCTGAGAACTCAGCACGCCAGTAAAATTTATACCAACAGCGCGTTTAAACTCTCATAACATTTTTATTTTCATCTGACTATATCTATTAAAGAACACTTAAAAAAACTTCATAAATCCTAATCTTTTTGGCGATTAAATAATGCATTAAGGACAATAGCGGTTAAAGTTGCGGTACCAATACCACCCAAATCGAAGCTACCTAAATGCAGGCTAAAATTACCAGTACCCATAATGACGGTGACCGCGGCAATGATAAGGTTGCTGTTTTTACTAAAATCAATATGACTGTCAATCCATATTTTTGCACCTGCAATGGCAATGAGACCAAAGACAACAATAGACGCGCCACCTAGTAACGCGGGTGGGATCGTTTGAATAATCGCACCAAACTTCGGTGACAACCCTAATAAGATAGCTACCACACCAGCGATAACAAAGATGGTAGTGCTATAGACCTTAGTCACTGCCATTACACCGATATTTTCAGCATAAGTCGTGACGCCAGTGCCCCCAAATCCAGCCGAAAATGTCGTTGCTAAACCATCGGCAAAAAATGCTCGCCCCATATAAGGCGTTACTCGAGCTTTAGTCATACCTTCCACTGCTTTAAAATGTCCAAGGTTTTCAGCAATCAAAATAAAGGCAACGGGTGCAATTAATATTATCGCGCTCAATTCAAAACGTGGGGTATGAATACTGGGTAGACCAAGCCAAGACGCTGCTGATACGCCACTAAAATCAATCGGTACACCGAAACCCATAACATTGGTTATGAGATAGTAGACAACATAAGACAGTATCAAGCCGACCAATAGTAATAAGCGTCTTAACATACCGCGAGTAAATACGGCTACCCCACTAATTAATAACACGGTGAATGCTGCCATCCACGCATCAAACTGGTTGGCAGATACGCCTTGAATAGTGACAGGTGCTAGATTGAGTCCAATGATCATGACAATCGCACCAGTAACAATAGGTGGCATCAAACGCTCAATCCAACCTGTACCTGTTTTGATTACTAATAATCCAACCAAAGCATAAATGACACCGCATACCATAATCCCGCCTAAGGCGACATCTAAGTTATTATTGAATCCTACACCTGCATAAGCAGTGACTGCAATGACAGGACCAATAAATGCAAAACTTGATCCCAAATAACTGGGCATCCGTCCACCAGTGATTATGAAGAACATCACCGTACAAATACCAGACATCAAAATTGCCATATTAGGGTCAAAGCCCATTAATAGCGGTGCAAGTACTGTCGATCCAAACATAGCGAAAGTATGCTGAATACCAAGCAACAGGCTTTTAGATGGTGGTAAATACTCATTAATACCGACAGGATTGCGATCTAAATCGCCTTTAAATGGACGCCATGTTGGGAACCAACGTCCATTTTCAAAGTCTGGATTGTTTGGATAGCTCATTGCAGCGGTATCGATACCCGCCGTCTCTAGTGCCGTTTGTGAGCTATTTTCTATCGGTTTGGATTGAGCAGAATTCTCTGGGGCAGGTGTCATGCGCGCTTTTCCTGTATAACCTAATGTCGTGGAATGAGAACAACTATAAAGGATGAATAATGAGTGCAAGTAATGTTGGTATCATCCTATTTGACGCCTCGCATTGTGTCAATTTATTCATCTGAAATGCCAATTTGTTATTGGTTATGACGATAGTGAGCCACAATGATAACTTATGGTAAAAGAAGCGGACAAAAGAAGATTATTTTTTATAAAAATGCCATATTTTGCTAGATGTCTGAGGCTGGATATGTTCTACTAAATTGCCGCTTTGGTTGCTCGCACCTAACTGTATTCTACAGCGAAAACCAATTTACAGGATGTTACACAAGCGTCGATGCTCAGCATCATAACGGAATTTAATAACAAACAAAAGCAATTATTCGCTTGTCTCCGTACTACTACGTTTAAACATTTTCATAGACGACGCTCCAAACATACCTTCTGCAATATTTAACATTTATTGCGGCTTGCCGTGTTTGTTGCGTAGGCGCTATCGTTTAGATTATGAAGCGGTTTAAGACATAAACCACCTTTTTTTCTTTTAATTTTTGGTAACTTATTATGATTAGTGTATTTGATTTATTTAAAATCGGAATTGGTCCTTCAAGCTCACATACCGTAGGCCCAATGGTAGCTGCTAATTTATTTACAGCGTCTCTACTCAAGCAAGCAGAACTCACTGACATAAAAAAAATAGAAATTGAGCTATATGGCTCATTGGCTGCGACAGGCAAAGGTCATGCTACTGATACCGCCATATTATTGGGATTACTTGGGCACACGCCAAGCACTATCGATACTCGGCTAACCAGTCAATATTTGTCCCCTATTTTCTCAGATAAACAGCTTAATATTTCAGGTAAACATATCGTTGCCTTTGATACTGAATATGACATCCATTGGTACGGTGATACCGTTCTCCCTTATCATCCTAATGCGATGACTATCTGCGCCGTTTTGGCTGACGATACTCGTTATCAGCAGACTTACTATTCCGTAGGTGGTGGATTTGTCATTAATGAAGAAGATGCTACCGATCCTGATGAAGACAGCGCTGCCCCAACCATCGATATCATTCCCTATCCGTTTAATACTGCTGCTGAGCTTCTTGAACAGTGTCGTGAGCACGGTTTAAGCGTCAGCGAGCTCGTACTAGCCAATGAATGTCATTATCGTAATAAAGACGAGGTGTATGCCTACTTAGATTCTATATGGGAAGCCATGCAAGATTGCGTGACTAGAGGCTGTCAAAATGGTGGTATATTGCCAGGTGGATTAGATGTCAAGCGCCGCGCCCAAGCATTGCATCTACAGCTTTGTGCAGAAAAAGACCTACCTATTACCAAAAGCGATAAACTGGCAGCGATGGATTGGGTGGATTTGTACGCTTTAGCCGTTAATGAAGAGAACGCCAATGGTGGTAATGTGGTCACTGCCCCTACCAATGGTGCCGCTGGTATTATTCCAGCCGTCATGCACTACTATCGCGACTTCTTATCCAGCTATAGTAATGATGGCGCGCGCAAGTTCTTATTGAACGCGACGGCTATTGGTAGTCTGATTAAGCAAAATGCTTCTATCTCTGGTGCAGAGGTGGGCTGTCAAGGTGAAGTGGGATCTGCATGTGCGATGGCGGCTTCAGGATTGGCTGAAATAATGGGCGGCGATCCTGCCAAATGTCTTAACGCTGCTGAAATTGGTATTGAGCACAACTTAGGGTTAACCTGCGATCCTGTCGGCGGCTTGGTACAAGTACCTTGCATCGAGCGCAATGCTATGGGCGCGGTAAAAGCTATCAATGCCGCTCGCCTTGCCTGCCGTGGCAATGGGCAGCACTTTGTATCCTTTGACAAAGTGGTCGAGACTATGAAACAAACAGGTGCTGATATGTTAGATAACTATAAAGAAACCTCAAGAGGCGGTCTTGCTATCTATGCTGATAACCGTATACCTACGGCTTCTCATAATGTGAGCGTCAAATATAGCCAGTGTTAATCTTTAATGTTTACAAATAAAAAAGCCTCTAATATTTAGAGGCTTTTCTGTATGTCGATTTATTAAAGATGACTATTCTATAGCTTATTCAGGAGTTTTTGATACCAACTTATTTAAGATCCAAACGGGCTTAACCATACCAGAGGCTTCATCAGCAACCGCTTCTTGACGTACGTCTAACACGTAACGGTAGTTAGGCTCATAAGAAAAACCTTGGATATTACCATTTAGGGTATTGTAGTTTTTCTGATAAGTCTGACGATATTGCAAGCACTCTGATTCAATCACAGCACCATTACTAGCCATCACGTTACATACTGCTTTACGTGGTGCAATTTCTACTTCAAAGCTTGAGATGTTGACAACTTTGACATTTACTGCTTCACCCTCAACAACCATAGCGCGTTTATTATCTAGACCCATACTAGAACAACCTGCTAATACAAACGTCGTTGCTAATGCTGCAATTGCTAACTTTTTCATTATCGTATCCTCAATTAATTACTATTAAATTTCCTAGTTAAGGTGTTCATCTCTTAACTATCAAATATATTAAGTTAAATTACCCAAAGCTTAAACATGCCTAATTTCTTATAATTCGTTAGACATCAATCTGAGTAAGATCGGTTAAAAAAATATTGTAAATTAGTCAAAAACCAATCGTACTATCTTTTGTGGTAACGAACATCGTCTTACTAAGCGTTAGTATAGGACGTATAAAACCTCATGCTCTATAAATGCTTTGTAACTTAACGTCAGTAATTGCAACTAGAATAAACCAATAATATCAGCATTTATCCTGTACTAACTGCGGTAATCAGCATTGATTTTGACGTAATCATAAGATAAATCACAGGTATATACGGTATCGCTGGCATCACCGCGTGCCAAATCGATATGAATAGTAATTTCAGGACGACTCATGACCGTCTTACCTGCATCTTCAGTATAGTCAGCGGCAATGCCTCCATTTTGGCAAATCATCACGTCATCTAATGAGACATTGACTTGTTCAGTATCGAGATTTTCGATACCAGCATAACCGACTGCGGCTAAGATACGACCCCAATTGGCATCACTAGCAAAAAATGCCGTTTTGACCAATGGTGAATGGGCGACAGCATAGGCCACATCACAGCATTCTTGACTGGTCTTGCCACCAGTAACGTTTACAGTGATAAATTTGGTAGCGCCTTCTCCATCACGCACGATCAGCTGCGCTAAACGCACAAATGTCTCGGTTAATGCCTTAAATAATGGCTGATAATGAGCATGTTCGGTACTATCAATGACTTCCTTATTAGCAGTACCCGTTGCTATCAGTACACAACAGTCATTGGTTGAGGTATCACCATCGACCGTAATACGGTTAAAGGACTGCTCACTAATGGCGCTCAACATCTCTTGCAATAAGCCAGCGCTGATATTGGCATCGGTCGCCACGTAACCAAGCATTGTTGCCATATTAGGGCGTATCATTCCTGAGCCTTTTGAGATGCCAGTGATATGATAGCTGATACTAGTATTAGCGATATCAACTTTTTGACTGGCAAGCTTAGGAACGGTATCGGTAGTCAAAATACCATTAGCAGCAGCTAACCAATTATCAGCTGCAAGATTTGCTATTGCATTATCCAACCCTTTGATTATCGCATCACTGTTCAATGGTTCGCCGATAACGCCAGTAGAAAAAGGTAATACGGCATGACTATCAACACCAGTTTTTTCGGCTAATGCTGCACAGATATCTAACGCACGTCGTTTGCCATCAGCGCCTGTACCGGCATTAGCATTGCCTGTATTGGTCACCAAATAGCGAGGACTGGTGGCTGCGAAATGCTCACGAAGTACACGCACTGGCGCGGCACAAAAGGCGTTTTTAGTCGTCACTACCGCTGTCGTTGCGGTATCGATAATTTCCATCACAACTAAATCATTGCGGTCTTTATAGCGCACTCCTGCCGCTGTTGCACTAAGTTTGATACCATCGATAGTATGAATAATTTGCGGTACTGACACATTGCCAACAGCCATTTTGAATTCCTATTTTTTAAGATAATAAAATTATATATTGAATAAAATAATTGCTAAAATAATGCGAATATAATGTTGTATAGTCGATATATTTCACAAGTGTTATAGCACTACTGGGATGCTTATTTTCAATAATATAGGTTGCGCAGCCTCTGTCAGCGTAGACACAGCAAGCAAGTAAAATTTATACCAGTAGTGCGTTTAATAGAGTCATAACCGTTTTTCTTTCAACTACTATACAAACTAGCTTTTAGTTAAATCAAATGCTGACCATATGGGCGCATGATCTGACGGTTTTTCCATAGCTCGCAGCTCGTAACTGATTCCAGCGTCAATGCACTGATCTGTCAAATCTGGTGTACATAAAATATGGTCGATACGCATACCGCGCTTAGGGTCATCATTAAAGCCACGGCTGCGATAATCAAACCAGCTATATAGCTCAGTACTCTCTGGATAATATAATCGATAAGTATCGGTTAATTCACGCGACATGAGTGCCTTATACCATTCACGCTCTTCAGGTAAAAAGGAGCATTTCCCCCCTTTTAGCCAACGCTTAGCATTGACTTCCCCTATTCCTATATCGATATCCTCTGGTGCAATGTTCATATCACCTAGAATAATTAATGAGCGTCCTTCCGCTTTTAAAGTATCGATATAAGCCATCAGATCAGCATAGTAAGCGCGCTTCATCGGATATTTAGTGGGATGATCTTGGCTCTCTCCTTGTGGAAAATAACCGTTTAGGACATCAATTTCGCGACCTTGTAGCTCATAACGGGCATGGATAAAGCGCTTTTGTGCCTCATCGTCATCACTAGGAAAGCCTTTTTGTACAAATATTGGTGCAACTTTGGATAGTAGAGCCACACCATAATGGGCCTTTTGCCCGAAATACTCGACGTGATAGCCTAAACTCTCCACATCTTTGAGAGGAAATTGCTCATCATGAACTTTAGTCTCTTGTAGACCCATGACATCAGGGTTGATGATATCGCGCACCGCTTCTAACTGGTGTTGACGGGCACGAATACCATTGATATTAAAACTAACAAAGCGGATCATAGACTGTCCTATAGTAACTGATTTAAATGACATTATTTCTTAATCGAATGTGCATCCAGCGTTATTGATATGACTATGTTATCAGATATCAATAACGCTGGCTGTTGCGCGACCTTATATCTTGAGCTACAGTATAAAAACTGACATTATCTCTTGCTACTACACAGGCATAACCACACCAAATATATTTTTGAGTAAATTTATGATTAAAACTAACACTTCCTCATCATCAAAAGCCACGGTTACGCCCTTGTTCTCGGCGGATTATCGCATTTATATCAATCATACTGACGCTGGTGGGATAGTCTACCATGCCAATCATTTAGTGTTTTTTGAAAACTGCCGTCGCGACTGGTTTACCGAACTTGGACTTGATGGTTATTTTATACAAACTGATGACGGTCAAATTCAGCACTTCGTAGTCAGTCAAGCACAGCTTCAATATCGCAAGGCCATACTTTTAGACGAGATAATTGATGTGCGTATTGATAAAGTAGAATTAAAACCTGCCAGTATTATTTTCCATCAAAGTATTCATCGTCATACACCACGCTCTGAGAATAAAAATGAGACCAATGTCATAGATACTTTATTAAGCAGTACAAAAATCGTTATCGCTTGCGTACAAAATCAAGTAAAGCCAGAGTCAACGCCAAATAATGAGTCAATTGCGCCTGTTACTGTAATAAAGCCTATCAGAGTACCAAAAAAACTTTATAGCGTTATCCAACTGTCTATTATCGAGCATAATGATAGGTAATACATTATCCCTATCATTATTTTATTTTAAATACCATTTCATACTAAGATAACTTCCTTTTATCACATTTTTCTTGACTTACTTATCATTCAATATACGTATTTGTCTACTTTTTTATTTACACCGTTCAGTGTTTACAACCTGAGACAGATTTCAGTTATAGTTATGTCACTCTTTTGTTAGGTTTTTTTTAATGAAGTTAGTTATAGCCAACTATTTGTATATGTGTTTTACTAATCTCTGAGCATGACCTGTAAATAAATCTATACATGAGTTAATTTTTAGAAAATAAGACTTATATAACAAAGGAATGTTTTAGCAGTTCATTGATAGACAAGGATGTAAGCGCATACAGCGACCTATTGTTCGCGTTGATACCACCCTTGTACATTGATACAAAAAACTGCCTCCTTGTAAACCTTCACCCCTATTCATTACTGACACTATAAGGACGCTGACAATGACTGTAGATAAGCCTTGGCTCGCTCAATACCCTTCAAGCATGCCCAAATCAATCAATCCTGATCAATACAGCACTCTGATTGAGATGTTCGATGATTGTTTTGAACGTTTCCGTATGCATCCAATGACTATTTGCATGGGTGTCACTCATACTTATGATGATGTCGATAAAGCATCAAGAGCAATCGGAGCATGGTTACAAGCTCAAGGGTTACCCAAGGGCAGCGTTGTCGCACTTATGATGCCAAACGTACCGCAATATTTGCCAACCATGATGGGTATATTGCGTGCAGGTTACGTTTGCACACCTATCAACCCTTTATATACGGGGCGTGAATTACGTCATCAGTTAAATGATTCTGGTGCCAAAGCTATTTTTGTTGTCGATAATTTTGCCCAAGCACTTGAGCAAGTGGTTGATGAAACCCAAATCAAGCATATCGTATTGTCAAAACTGGGCGATATGATGGGCTTAAAGGGTTTTTTGGTCAATACCATTGTCCGTCAGGTCAAACGCTTAATTCCCAAGTACAAACTCAATGATCCCAAACATGAAGTGACCAAATTTCCAGATGTCCTAAAACGTGGTAGAAATCTAGCCCTTCAACCACCAACTATGAATCTGCAACAAACTGCATTTTTACAATATACGGGCGGTACAACAGGATTATCAAAAGGCGCGATTTTATCGCAGCGCAACGTTGTCGCTGCTGCTATGCAGACTGAAGCATGGGTGCGTCCGATCACCTCACAGATCAATGAAGTCTATATTAATATGATTATGGCCTTACCGCTGTACCACATTTTTGCTTTTATGTTATCACTAATAGGTATGCGTTCGGGTTATACCTTTATCCTAGTCCCTAATCCAAGAGATATGCCTGGTTTTATCAAGACATTATCAAAACAACCCTTCCATATTTTTCCCGCTGTCAATACCTTATTCAAAGGGCTACTGGATCAACCCAACTTTAAAGATTTGGACTTCAGCTCTTTACGCCTATCACAAGCAGGCGGTATGGCAGCGACTGAGCAGACAGCGAAGCTTTGGTTAGAAGTCACTGGTTGCCCTATGACGGAAGGTTGGGGTATGACTGAATGTGTGGCAGTAGGTACGAATAATCCTATTACTGAAGGCAAGTTTAATGGCACTATTGGTATGCCAGTACCCAGTATGGATGTCATCATTATTGATGATGATGGTAATCGCGTTGGCTTAAATCAATCTGGCGAATTGTGCATTAAAGGTCCAAATGTGACCTCAGGTTATCTCAATAAAGACAGTGGGGATGATTTTACCGCAGATGGTTATTTCCGTACTGGTGATATTGTCAATATGGATGATAAAGGCTATATCAAGTTACTTGATCGTAAAAAAGATATGGTTCTAGTTTCAGGATTTAATGTGTATCCCAATGAAATCGAATCGGTAATGCTCGATTGTAATGGCATTGTAGATTGCGCTGTGATCGGTATTCCTGATGAGCGCCAAGGTGAAGCGGTCAAAATCTACGTGATACGTGCTGATAGTAATGTTAACGAAGAGGTCGTTAGAGAATTTGCGTTAGATAATCTAACGGGCTATAAATGCCCACGTCATATTGAATTTGTTGATGAGTTACCA
>JBBSUA010000014.1:0-15185 GCA_038235315.1 Pseudomonadales bacterium
AATAACCCAAAAATAAGTATTACTCGTATCGCCGATTACCAAGCGCTTTCTAGCACCGATAGTGAAAAAGAAGAGCGTCTTAAGCAAAGCGATACCCAAGGGCCATTGGTAGCGATTGAGTCGGCACTACAATCTCTAACCAATTCAACGGATACTGTTAATAGTGTAGACAATAAGCAGTCATGGTTGTTGGTCATTAGCTGCGACAGCTTAATCAATGCTTATGATATTTGGAAACAAATGAAACCTTATATTGAGTCAAGTATCGATAATACAAAAGATAAGTCAGTCATTTGTCTCACTGACGAAGACCATTTATATCCGCTGTTAGGACTCTATCGTTTAGATGTTGAGCCTGATTTGCGCGCTTATATTGACAGTGGCGAGCGCAAAGTGATGACGTTTATTGAGCCTAGAATTCAAGCTGTTCCAGTGATAAAAAAGCAGCAGTTATTAACTAACTTTAATACGCCTGAAGACTTTGATCATGCCTGTCGCGCTTTATACGATTTATAAAAACAGTGAGAGTTTTTTGAAAAATAATATTGAATTTAACTTACCAGCCTCTAAGCTATCTCATTTAGACAGTGATGGCGATATTCATATGGTCGATGTCAGTGGCAAGACAGTGACGACTAGAGAAGCTAATGCTCAAGGGCAAGTGCGTTTCCCAAGCGATATTTATCAGCAGATTAAAGCGGCTGATGGCATGACTAAAAAGGGTAGTATCACTCAAACTGCCCATATCGCGGGTATTATGGCGGCTAAGCGTACTCATGATTTGATTCCGCTTTGTCATCCGCTACCGCTAGATAAAATTGGTTTACTCTTCATTTATGACGATGAGCTACACGCTATTACGGTTAGCGCTACGGTAAAAGTCACTCATAAAACGGGCGTTGAGATGGAAGCGCTAACGGCAGTCAGCGTGGCTTGTTTGACGATATATGATATGACTAAAGCCTTATCACATGATATTACTATAGATAATATTCACCTGATTACTAAAACGGGTGGCAAGTCCGATTATCAGCAGGGTTAGGTTTTATAAATTATTCGTTTTTAAGATTTACAGGTAAGGGAGCGCGTTATGAGCGTCGTAGAAAAAAACCAAGCAGTAGACAGCACTATGACTATCAACGTTCTTTATTTTGCAAGCTTAGCGGATGAAGCCAACTGCAATGAAGAAAAAGTGACGGTACAGCAATCCACGTCACTCACTAATCTCTATGAGCAATTAAGCCAAAAACATCGCTTTAGCCGTCCCCAGTCAGAGCTAAAAGTAGCGGTGAATGATTACTTCGCTAAATGGACTGATAGCATTCATGATGGTGATAATGTGGTGTTTATAACGCCTGTAGCGGGTGGTTAAATGACGCATAATATGAAAGACGACGACAAGCAAAATGTGCATAGCCACTCTATGCGTATCAAACGTAGCATAGATGAGGCATATACGTTAGCCGAGCGTGATGGTTTTGCATTACTGGATATTGCTATTGATGAGGGTAGACTAAAAACTATTCTGGATGATGATAGTTGTGGCGCGTTTGTTAGTTTTGAAGATCGTGTGCGCAATCATAATAATGCTATTAGCGTTGAGCGTTTGACGTATTACGGCTATGAAGACTTAGCGATTAATCAAGGTCGACAAATCATCGAAGAGGCCAAGCGTAAGTTTGAGATTACCCATGCTATTGCTATTCACCGTATAGGCGAATTGGATATTGGTGACGTAGCCGTTTGGGTTGGGGTAGCTTCAGCGCATCGTTATCCTGCTTTTGATGCTTGCCGCTGGATATTGGATACGATCAAAGCAGACATTCCTGTATGGAAGCAAGAGTATTACGACAATGAGCCGTCTAAATGGTTAAGTAACAATGGTTAAGTAACAATGGTTAAGTAACAATGGTTAAGTAACAATGGTTAAGTAACAATGGTTAAGTAATATGGTTAAGTTCTAAAATAACAACACTGACTCAATCACGACTAAGCATGAATGGTTCATAAACTATTTTTACTTAGTCGTTTTGCTATGTTTTTTTGAGCTAATAGAGACAATGCTTATGATGAATTCTAGGAGAAAGTCTTTGGAATTTAATAGTATAAAAACGTCGTTAGCCATTATTACATCTACTTGCTTGGTTTTTGCACTAGCATCTTGTAGCAAAGAGAGTACTACGGATGCTGAGCAAACTACCGCTAATAAAACCGTTATTCAGACAGACGCGATACGTATTGCCGCCGCTGCTAACTTGTCCGATGTATTGCCGAAAATAGTCGATGGCTATAACGCTGATAAAGGCTTGCCTGCGCAAGTAATTGAGGTTACTTATGCCTCTTCTGGTAAGTTATATGCACAGATGATAGCTGGCGCGCCTTATGATATTTTTTTATCCGCCAATCAGGAATTTCCTGCAAAATGGGCTGCTGAGAAACCTGCAGACGCAAAAGCAAATAAGCCTTTTACTTATACTCAAGGACAGCTGGCGTTTTATAGTGTTACCAAACCCATTAGCGGGCTTGACCGATCGACACTAGCGGCGCTATTAGCGAAAAAATCTGATAGCAAGATAGCGATTGCTAATCCTGAGCTTGCGCCTTATGGTGCATCTGCTAAAGCCTATCTGCAAGCGCAGAACGTCTATGATTCGTTAGATAGTCAAAAACGTCTGATTCAGGCAGAAAATATTGGTCAAGCATTTCAGTACGCGCATACTGGCAGTGTCGATTATGGCTTCGTCGCACAATCACAAGTGACAGCGATTAAAGCGACTCCTGAGCAGTTTTATACTTTAGACGCAAATTCCTATCCTCCTATTCTACAAGATGGAATAGTCATCAGTGATACAGCAGTGGCCACAGATTTCACAAGTTATCTACTGTCGCCTGCAGGACAGAGGTATTTTGTGGAAGCTGGTTATTTGGCAATTAAATAAAAGCAGTTATGACAAAATAGTAGTGAAATTATGATAGATCAAACACTTGTATCAGCGATGCTGACGCCATTTTGGGTCAGTCTTAAGCTTGCCGGTGTCACGACTTTATTATTATTGTTATTTGCTACACCGTTGGCTTATTGGTTAGCTAGACCCAGTCGTAGGGTATTTGTTGGACGCTTTAAGATTATGCTGATGGGTTTAATTGCTATGCCGCTAGTGCTCCCGCCAACAGTGATAGGGTTTTATCTATTATTACTTTTAAGTCCGAACTTTGGCGTTGGTAAATGGCTCGCTGAGCATAATATCAGTGCCTTAGTCTTCACCTTCGAAGGGTTAGTCGTCGGCTCGATTATTTATTCTTTACCTTTTTATATTCAGCCCGTCTATGCGCAATTCTTGCGTATTCCTAAAAGCGTCATGGAAGTCGCTAGCTTACTAGAGCCCAGTCGTTTGCGACGCTTTATGACCGTAGCGCTACCACAAGCACGCGTTGGCATTGTATTGGGCAGCTTGATTAGTTTTGCGCATACTATTGGCGAGTTTGGGGTAGTGCTGATGATAGGTGGCAGTATCTCAGGTGAGACCAAAGTAGTATCGATTGCGATATATGAGCAAGTAGAAGCGCTGAATTACGACACTGCGCACATGATGTCTATCATTTTAATTGTCATGGGTATGATTATGGTCTCATTAATTGCTAGCGTTAATAAGCTAAACCAGCGGCCATAACGTTGCTCAAATGAATACTGTTTAAGCGTATTTTAATCGAAATTTTCTAGTGTTTACCGTGCTGTATTTTTATCAATACACCGTTAATCCCAAATTTCTGACCGTCCATGACATTATCTTTTTATCTATGTATGTCTTTGATATATAATAGCTTCTTAATAAGAAAATAGATGAATTGTTGCAATTATCCTCGTTGTAAATGTCTTATGTTAACGAATAGTTTTATGCTGTAAGTTTTCATACAGGTTCTTTAGAGTTTAAGAAAAAAGAGTGCTTTAGCACCTCAAAACCCCTAGATGTATTCTCAAGATGAGTGCTAAATAACTATTAGCTTACTCTTTTTGTGCCTGAAACAATATTCATGTTTGGAAGTCTCTGGCACCAACATGAAACTAACTATTTAATCACTAATAATAAATGAGAAAAAATATGATAAAGAGCGGCGATAAACTTGTATGTACGGGTGGCAATGTTTGCTACGCAAAAGGCGAGATCTACACAGTAGGCGAGTTCGTAAATGGAAAATACTTCGAGCTGATGACAGGTTGTAATGATGAGCATTGGTACGCGACGATTGATGAACAAGGTATTCATGTCCACTTCGATTCTATAGAAGACAATTATAGCGATGCATGGTTTTCTAAATTAACCCAGCAGAACTGTGCGTAGAGTAGCTATCATTTTTTATAAATGAGACCGCTAAACGCCGAGATAATTTTTAGAGCTGTACTTTATTTTAATTGAATTGAATTGACCTCCATAAGTTAAATATAACTTATGGAGGGTTTTTTATAGCTAGTGATTATGATTGTTGAAGTTTATGTCTGAAGACCCTACATAGATATAGTCTGAAATGCGTGCCCCGCCCATTTTGCAAATGATATTATCAATTAGGATGATTAATGCGTACTACTAAAGATCGTATTCGTCATACCTTGGGCTTTGAGATCATAGGCTTAATTATCTTTGCACCTTTAGCCAGTTGGGTGTTTGGTTTTGAGCTGCAACTCATGGGCGTTATCGCCGTAGTTGGATCAATTATCGCTACGGTATGGAATTTTATTTATAACTTATTGTTTGATCACGCGATGCTCCGATTGCGTGGCGATGTGCATAAGACCGTTTTGATAAGAGTGTTTCATGCCCTGTTATTCGAAGGCGGTCTTTTATTATTATTTATGCCAATGATTGCTTGGTATCTGAAAATCACATTGTGGGAAGCATTTATAATGGACATTGCTATGGCGACATTTTATGTGGTCTATGCGTTTGTCTATAACTGGGTATATGACAAGGTGTATCCTATCCCATGAGTGTGAGCATTGTAGTTTATTGAAAATTATGGTGTCATAACACCAAGATGACAAAATTGTCATCTTCCCGTCATGTTTCTGTCAGAGTCATCAGGTTAAACTGGTTTAAGACCACCCTAAATATTAGGTTTTGATAAACCTGAATGCTTTATGTCTATAACCCCTTTACGTTTATAACAAATGGATAAGCACTATGACCACTGTGAACAAAGTAACCAATTTAAATTATTACCATAAGTCACCCAAGCTGTGGCGCAGTGCGTTCATATTTTTGGCGGCTTCATCATTATTCGCGTGTAGTCAGTCTGAGACTATTGCCTCTAACGATAGTGCTATCAAGGAGAGTAGTGACTCTGCAAGCGTTGTACAGGTTGAGCAACCTGCTGCACAAGCCTCTGTCGTTGCTGCTTCTGTGAATGCCCCAATAAGCAATCCAGACTTACTCAAAAACGTCTCAGCAACGGTCTATAAAGACCCAAATTGTGGCTGCTGTAAAGAGTGGGTGAATCATGCTCAAGGTAATGGGTTAACGGCTACCGTACAGCATCCTGAGAATTTGTCACTGTTCAAAGATAGCTCTGGCGTGCCTGAGAATATGCGCTCTTGCCATACTACAGTTACCACTGATGGTTTCGTATTTGAAGGTCACGTACCTGCCAAATATATGGCTGAGTTTTTAGCCAATCCACCGACACAAGCGCTTGGTCTTGCTGTCCCTGGTATGCCAATGGGTAGCCCAGGTATGGAGTATCAGAACAAATTTGCACCGTATCAAGTTATGCAGCTCAATAAAGATGGCAGTACAGAGGTTTATGCCGATATTAAAACGGTACAGCAACAATTATAGTTCAAGTTTCAACCTTATAGTTTCAATCGTATAAAGGCAATACTATAAATGCGGCCAATAAAGACAGGATGAATCATAAGCAGTAGATGAACCCTGATCTAAAACCCACCTTTATCAACAATAGGTATAAGAAAACCAAGAGTAAGGGGTTCTTATGTCAACGATGCAAGTTAAGGATATATTATGACCATCATTCGCAAACGACGTTTTGCTGTTCTTGCTGCTAGTGTGAGTGCAGTATTAGCGTTAAGCGCTTGTCAGCCTACTGTTGAAGACACCGTAGCGACAGAAGCAGTGCCACCCGTTGAAGTAGTTGCAGCCGATACGGCTGCTATGGATCCGCATGCTGGTATGGATATGAGCGGTGATATGAGTATGATGCAAGCAGATGACGAGAATATGACAGATATAAATAGAGACTTTAATGCCTCTATGATTACTATGAACGAAGAGATGATGAAAGGTATGGCTTATAACGATCCTGATACGGCATTCGCACAAGGGATGCTGGGTCATCATACTGGTGCAGTAGCTATGGCACAGACTGAGCTCAAATATGGCACTGATGCAGAAATGCGCAAATTAGCACAAGAAATTATCGATGCGCAGCAGTCTGAAATTACGGTAATGAAAACATGGCTAGCAAGCCATCCTGACGTGTCAAGTCCTACGCCTGATACTAAGGCTATGCAACAAGCCTATGCTCAAGGTATAGATGCAATGCATGGTGAAATGATGGCGGGCGTCTCAGATCCAGTACCTGACATGGCCTTTGCTCGTGGTATGTTGCCCCACCATGCTGGTGCAGTAGACATGGCGAAAGTACAGCTTGAGTACGGTAAAGATGCCGAAATGCGTAAGTTAGCACAAGCAATTATTGATGCGCAAGAGCCAGAGATCAAGCAGATGAAGAAATGGATTAGTGCAAACGGTGGTACGATCCCAAATGCTTAATATTTAGAATGTGATATTTGATCCATCAAGCCCTCGCTAAGCATCATTGTTTAGCGAGGGCTTTTTTTATGGGTTCTATAACACTCAACTATAGGCTATAGCTGTGCTTTACATGGCTAATGCAGAGCTCATAAAAGGCTTGTGCTGCTGGAGAAACAGTTTTGTTTGCTAACTTAAAAATACCAATTTGTCGGGTTAAGTCAGGTTCAATTAATTCTAACCACACTAGCTCTGGCTCGTTGGTAGGAAAGGCTAGCTTAGGTAGGGTAGTAATACCAAGATTGTTCCGCAATAACGAAAACAAGGAGGTAATGTTTTCGACCGTATAACGCGCTTGACGATTGAGCACTTCAGCAGGTGTATTCTCAAGTAGCCGACAAGTACCATTGTAAATAAATGGCTGAGCTATCAATTGCTGCCATTTAAGTCCTTGTGTTTTATTTAACTTATGGCGTTTTTGAGTATGGTTTAGCTCGTTAGTTTTTAGACAAACGACACCGATAGGATCTGATATCAGTAGCGTAAAATCTATATCTTCTTGAGCGATACTGGTGCAATTACCCAATGCTAAATCCACTTCGCCGGTTAATAAGCGCTTTGCCACGCCAACCGAATTATCATCTATCAATACAATCTCTATATCTGGATATTTTTTGGCATACTCCACCAAGACGCTAGGCAATAGCTTAGTCACTAATGACGGTACGCTCGCGATTCTTATCTTGCCTTTGTCGCCTGCTGCTACTGATTTCAGATCTTCTTCTAATGCCTGATAAACAACCATGAATTGTTCAATTTTTGGTAAGCAACTTTGACCAAATGCCGTCAATGAAGCCGTATTTCCTGCTTCAAATAATGGCTGACCTAGTGTCCTCTCCAGCTCCTTAACCGATGCTGATAGCGCTGCCTGAGTGCGATTGGCACGGTCAGCAGCGGCTCGAAAACCACCTTCTTCTACCACAAATAAAAAATGTCGTAACTGCTGTAGCTTCATGATGATGGCTACCCCCGTATCCAATAAGCCTATGAAAAATACTCTGCTATCAAGTGATAAATTAAATCTATCATAATTAATATTTAATTGGTTAGATTTATCATAAATAAATGCGTAGCATGAGTGTCATACCAGATAAAAGCTAAGACAGAATTTATAAAATTATTTATTCAAAGGATATAAAGACATGACGACTCACTCAACCAAACAAGCGGTTAACACTTCACTTTATGCGTCTAAATCGCCTCTTGAGTGGGCTATCACTAATAATGGTACCTTATATACCGCACAAATCCCTATCGATGAAAACGGAGAGGTGGTCGCTGGTGGTATCGAAGCCCAAGCTCGTCAAACACTAGATAACCTTAAGCACACATTGGAATGTGCGGGCACAACCATGGATTCAGTGTTGCAGGTACTAATCTACGTCACGGATCGCGAGTATCTAAAAACGGTCAATCAAGTTTACGCTGAATACTTCATTGCGCCTTTCCCAAATCGAGCTGCTCTTGTCATATCAGGATTGGCACGTGAAGAGATGTTAGTAGAGCTGGTTGTTTATGCGGCAGTGCCATAAATCCTAACCCCTTTTGTTTTTATGATTCGCAAGTTTTATTCATTATTCATTATTCATTATTCAATAATTTCTCTTTTTACCTTTTAACACATTATCTGAGGACACGACTATGTCAGCCCAAGCATTATCAACTCAAGCACATAAGCAAGATCCACAAAAATCAATTTATATTAATGGCGAATGGCAAGCAGGTAGCGATACTATTGCTAACATTAACCCGTCAGATATCAGTGAAACTATCGGTAATTATTCCCAAGCAAGCGATCAACAAGTCAAAGATGCCATCACTGCTGCCCGCCTTGCACAGCCAAAATGGGAAAAAACGGGGTTGGAGAAGAAGCAGTCTATCTTGCAAGCCATTGGCGATGAGATGATTGCCCGTTGTGATGAGTTAGGGACTTTATTATCGCGCGAAGAAGGTAAACCGTTTGCGGAAGGTCGTGGCGAAATCTATCGCGCTGGTCAATTTTTTCATTACTACGCTGCCGAAGTGTTACGTCAAATCGGTGATACTGCGGATTCAGTACGTCCGGGCGTCAAAGTTGAAGTCACTCGTGAAGCGGTCGGTGTGGTTGCTATTATTTCCCCTTGGAACTTCCCAACTGCGACGGCCGTATGGAAAATTGCCCCAGCGTTAGCCTTTGGTAATAGCGTTATCTGGAAGCCTGCTAACTTAACCGTTGCCAGTGCTGTCGCTTTAGCTGAAATTATTCATCGTCAAGGCATGCCAGAAGGTACTTTTAACTTACTACTCGGTGGCGGCTCGTCAGTAGGCGATGCACTCATCAATTCAAAAGATATTGATGCGGTCAGCTTTACCGGTTCAGTAGCGACTGGTCGCAAAGTAGCCGCTGCTACGGCGCCAAACTTTGTACGCTGTCAGTTAGAAATGGGCAGTAAGAATGCCTTGGTTATCGCTGATGATGCCGATCTACAAGTCGCCATTGATGCTGCCGTTGCTGGTGCGTTTGGAGGCTCTGGTCAAAAATGTACCGCTTCTTCACGCTTAATCGTGATGGACGGTATTCATGACGCTTTCGTTGATGGCGTAGTCGCCAAAATGAAAACCTTAAAAGTCGGTCATGCACTTGATGACGGCATCTTTATGGGCCCAATCGTTGACGATAAGCAGCTCGCTTCTAACATGGATTGGATTGAAAAAGCCAAGCAATTAGGCGGTAATTTAGCCTTTGGTGGCGAGCGTTTAGAGATGCCGCATGAGGGCTACTATATGTCGCCAACTTTATTTACTGAGACTGATAATAGCTGGGATGTGAACCAAGAAGAAGTGTTCGCACCGATGGCTTGTGTGATGCGCGTTAACAGTCTAGAAGAAGCGATTGCGATGACTAATGACACCCGTTTTGGTCTGACTGGTGGCATCGTCACCCAAAGCTTGCGTAACAGCGCGATGTTCAAAGAACAAGTCCAAGCAGGCTGCGTTATGGTGAATCTAGCGACTGCAGGTACGGATTACCACGTACCGTTTGGTGGCCGTAAAGAGTCAAGCTTTGGCCCGCGTGAGCAAGGTCAATATGCCAAAGAGTTTTATACCATCGTTAAAACAGCGTATCAAAAAGCGTATTAAAGGCTTACCAAAAAAGATAGTAGCCGTATTCGTGGCGCAACTGTCAACAAGAGCGCCTAACGGCTATTTATAAGAGCACAGAGGGAATTTGAAAATGTACCAAGACCATATCGTCATTGACGGACTACAGTATAGCCATTGGGATCGTGACTACTTCAAAATGCTGCAAGCCAGCGGTATTCATGCGGTACATGCCACCTTAGTCTATCACGAGGATTCGCGGCAGACCTTGACCCGCTTTGCTGAATGGAATGCGCGCTTTGAGCAAAATTCAGATCTTATCTTGCCTGTCTATTCAGTGGCTGATATTGAAATAGCAAAACAGCAAGGCAAAGTCGGTATCTTTTTTGGTGCGCAGAACTGTTCACCGATTGATGATGAGATTGGTTTGATTGGTGTGATGCGCCGTTTAGGGTTACTGATTATGCAGCTGACTTATAACAATCAAAGCTTACTGGCAACCGGTTGTTATGAGCAGAATGATAGTGGCATTACACGTTTCGGTCAGCAGGCGATAGCTGAGATGAATCGGGTCGGTATGATTATTGATATGTCTCACAGCGCTGAGCAATCAACGCTTGAGGCCATCGAAATATCGAGCCGACCCATATGTATCAGTCACGCCAATCCGACTACCGCGCATGAGGCACTACGTAATAAATCCGATGCCGTTATTAGCGCGTTAACCAAGGCAGGTGGGCTATTAGGTTTCAGTTTATACCCGTTTCATTTGCCTAATGGTAGCGCTTGTACCTTAGATGATTTTTGTAGAATGATTGCTGATTGCGCGGATAAATACGGTGCTGAGCATTTGGCCATTGGCAGTGACTTGTGCCTGAATCAACCACAAGCCGTGCTGGAGTGGATGCGTAATGGTCGCTGGTCAAAAGCGATGGATTATGGCGAAGGCAATGCGAATAACTCAGGCTGGCCGGATACGCTACCGTGGTTCGCGGGCAAGGACGGTATGGAGAATATCTATAACGGACTGCTACATCATGGTTTTGATGATAAAGATGCCGGAAAGATTATCGGCCAGAACTGGTTTGATTTTCTTGAGAGTGGCATAAAACCTGTTGCTTAACATCTTATTTTCTAAACCTTTTATATACAGTTTTTTATTTGGTATTCGTTATAAGACGTTGAGCGTTTTATAGCGTTAAACACCCTTTATACGTACAAAGTTTATATACGAAAATTTTAAAGAGACAAAATAGTAAACTGGTTTGGACGTACCCCTAATTTAAGTAACGTAACGTTAGCATATGGAGCCACATCATGGCCGATTTAAAGGGACTTAACCGAGATAGTGAGCAAGGACGCTCGAACGCTACTGGCAAAACGGCGGATAATTTAACGCATGTAGAAGGTCCTATCGATACTTTAGGACTCAGAAATCCCGCATTTTGGTACAGCGGCGGCTTTATTATTGCTTTTGTACTTATGGCAATCTTTGCTGAGGCGCAGCTAGCAACTATCGTTAATGCAGGCTTTGTCTGGTCCGCTAAAATCTTTGGCCCGTTTTGGCAAATTTTACTGTTAGCTACCTTCGTGATTGCTTTGGCGGTCGCCGCAGGTCGCACTGGACAGGTTATTTTAGGTAATCTAGCTAAGCCTGAAATGGATGGCTTTAAGTGGATGGCCATTCTGTTTTGTACGCTACTGGCAGGTGGTGGCGTCTTTTGGGCCGCTGCTGAACCTATCGCCCATTTTGTTTCGGCACCGCCTCTATATGGTGAATCCGCTGATATACAACAACGCGCTATTAACGCGCTATCACAGTCGTTTATGCATTGGGGGTTTTTGGCGTGGTCGATTGTCGGTAGCTTGACTGCTATTGTGGTGATGCACTTGCACTATGATAAAGGCTTGCCACTTAAGCCGCGTACACTGCTATATCCTATGTTTGGTGACCGTGTGCTCACAGGTCATACGGGAGCGATTATTGATGCTTGCTGTATTATCGCTGTTGCCGCCGGTACTATCGGTCCTATCGGGTTCTTAGGCTTACAGACTAGCTATGCGCTCAACACGCTATTTGGTATTCCTGATACTTTTGTCACTCAGCTTATTATTATAATATTTGCTATTGTTCTATACACCATCTCAGCGATCAGTGGCCTTGCTCGTGGCATGCAATTACTTAGTCGCTTCAATGTCATATTGGCCGTGGCGCTCATGGTCTTTATCTTGGTATTTGGACCTACTAACTTTATTGTTAATGGCTATATCCAAGGTGTTGGCACTATGGTGCAAAACTTTATCCCGATGGCGACTTTCCGTGGCGATGAAGGCTGGCTTGGTGGCTGGACGGTATTCTTTTGGGGTTGGTTCTTGGGCTATGGTCCGATGATGGCGATCTTTATTGCTCGTATCTCCCGTGGTCGCACTATTCGCCAGCTGATTACCACCGTTTGTATCATTGCTCCATTAGTGACCTGTTTTTGGTTCACCGTCGTTGGTGGTTCAGGTCTCGCATTTGAAATTGCTAATCCTGGTAGTGTCAGTACGGCATTTGAAGGCTTCAACCTTCCTGGCGCGCTACTTGCCATTACTCAGCAGCTGCCATTTCCATTAATTACCTCGCTACTATTTATTGTTTTGACCATGATCTTTATCGTCACTACTGGTGACTCGATGACCTATACCATCAGTGTCGTTATCAGTGGCGAGCACGAACCAAACGCTATGATTCGTACCTTTTGGGGCGTTATGATGGGGGTAACGGCTATCGTCTTAATCTCGCTTGGTTCAGGCGGGGTGACCGCTTTGCAGTCTTTTATCGTGATTACTGCTGTTCCTGTGTCCTTTGTTCTTCTACCATCGTTATGGAACGGACCCAAAATTGCTCAGCAAATGGCACGAGATCAAGACCTTTATCGTCCTAACCGAGTTGAGACCGATCATCGAATCGCTGAGGAAAAGCTGGCTAAAGAAACAACTATCAAAAAAATCGACTGAGTGAGTTCATACTATAGCCAACACCTTACTTGTACATTGACGTTGTTAGCTAACGCCAATATACAAGTATCAAATGAGTTGCTGGTTTAATCTATTATTTAAGGTGATCGTTATATGGAACATAGCCTACTAATCAATGATGACACAAGCAACGCTAAGCTTACCTCGGTCAGCTTCCGTACCCCTGATGTGGTTATGCACTCCGAGAGATTGGGTGCCATGCACCAAACGCGTATCAGCTTCGTGCGTACGTTACTGCGTAAAATCGATAAAGAAAACTGGACGCTGAGCAAACATCTTTGGGACTTAGACGCTGATGGCTACGGACAAGTAATTTATCGCTTGCAAACCCCTGAACATGTTTATCACTTGGTCGTATTCTGCAATCAGATCGCTGACGAGGAGCGAAATGATCGCGTTATTGCGCAGAAGTGGGACGTGACCTTTGCTCTGGTCTATGGCGAGATAGGTGACGAGCTACTTGCCAACCTAAAAGCCAACGTGCCACTACAAGAAGCGGGTCGCAACTCTAATATGGTTATGGTGCTGGCGCGTGCCAATAAAAGCGTGCGGGTCTTTGACCATATTGTCAGCTCGCTTGCCGATGGACAGCAGCCTGATTTAGACGTACTGGCACAAGTGGGTTATATTCTGCGTACCACTGCGGTCTATGGCAATGGCAAGTTCGGTATCTTTGACTTTAAACCTTTAGATCATAGTGAAGACTTTAATCAATCATTTCGCGCGCAGATGTGTGCGGTTTATCTGCTGAGAGAATTTAGCCTTGATTGGGTCGATTATTTGGCCACGCAAAAAGGGGGCAGTCAGGCAGTCAGCTTACATCCAGAGATTAAGCGTTATTTGGGTATCGGGAATGCGACTGGACTTGGGATGGCACCTTATCTAATTAACCACCCTTGTGTCGTTGACCAATGGTTAAGCGTTCGCGAAGACGCATTACAAGCTGTATTAGTTTGTAAGATTGAGCCTAAAAAGGTACAACAATTCGCAACTTTAATGAGTCGAGCTATTCAGCATTTCTCGGAAGTGGTGACTATCAATGAGCCGCAAATCATATTGAATAATACGGTCGTTAATGAGTTGACGCACTTGCAAAGCAACCTTGCAGCCGAGCTTAAAGGTTGCAATACGTGGGCCGACTTTTTACAGAGTAACCAGCATCTGAGTTTTGAGAGTCAAGAGGTTATGGTCTCTTGTATGATGGAGCTTTATCCTGAGCTTGTGGATGGATTTGCAGGGCAAGTTAATGCTGATGAGACCATGTCACTTCCTAGTGGCAAAGTCGTTCAAGACTTAATTGAGGTGCTAGAGGCGCGTTATCAGTGGGCAATTAATATTGATTTTGCAGCAGAAGATAATGTCTATTGGTTTTGGTATCGTTCTGAGGATAAAGAAGAGCCGAGAATGGGCGTACGTGGACAAGAGCATGGCGATGATAAAGAGTTCTTATTAGATATTGGCAGACAAGCGAACAAGCTTTATTTAGCGCTACAACAAGCCGATCCGCAGCAGATCATCTCAGAGTTCATTTTAGGTCAGCCTAAGTACCGTACTATCGCACGGCGTGTATGGACTATGGGAAATAAGAAAATGGGTGACATTCAGATTAATGTGTTGCAGAAGACCGCATTACCAATGCACTTATTGCGCTGTAAGCTATCTATGTTTGGTGCGACTAAGTTTGATCCTAGATCGGATCGTTGGGTGCGAGTCACGCTGTTTCAGGGTGCACCTTTATTCGATGAAGTACATAGCGATGAGTGGCTGTTTCCTCTGTTACCGACCCTAAACTTGTCGACAACATCACCGTCATCTGTGTAATAGAAAGGAGTAGAACATGATCGTATCGCACAATGAAATTGTGAGCATGGTCAATAAAGCCTTTTTGGGGTTGCAGCGTGAGGTAGGAGAGGCCGATCTTATTGCCTCTATGGTGGCAGAGCTGCAAATGGCGGGTCTCAATGGTATCCTACATTTTAATAATGCCAGCCCTTTTATTCTATCTGAACGCGACATTCCCATTGATATTGTCCATCAAGCTGAAGGCGAAGTTACCTTAGATCTGCATGGCAGTAGTTTGGTCTGTCATCTACCAGTGGTGATGGACTATGCCATTGAAAAAATGGGTAAAGGGAATCACTTCAAAATCTATCTGCGAAATTGTCATAACCGTTGGTTGGCTTACAGTGAGCTTGTGAATCTGGCCGCAAAAGGTATCGCGTGTCTGGCGAAATGGGACAATAGCAGCGCACCAAAGCA
>JBBSUA010000015.1:0-14752 GCA_038235315.1 Pseudomonadales bacterium
AATGTAGCTTTGGTAGTATAAAATATTAGCGAAAATAATTATAAATGACATGGGAGTGATTTAAATAACTGGAAAAGACTATCATATTATGCTAAAACGAGAACTTAATACTAAGATACTAAAATTATGCACTAGCGTTACAATAGTGTATTAGCGTTACATACTCAGTGAGAATTGCTTTAAATAATGACCTCGAACAAATGGTGTTAGTTGATAACAAAGTGCGTATAGTGATTGGCAGACAAAATCTATCTACGCCTCTGTCTTTTGCTTTGCACTATTGATGACAATGATGAGTAGACAAGTTAAGTATAGAGGTGATATTCATAGAGTTATCTATGTGCTATCGATAAAATTACTGCATGCTTAACTTAAAGAGTGTCATATAATAGCAGCTTAAATAGAGATGACTTGTAGTAGACAGTAATACTCATATTAAGAATAAACCGTCGTTCATAGGATAATGATAATGGAAAATAATTTTGAAGGGCTAAAAGTCATGGTTATCGATGACTCAAAGACCATTCGCCGTACCGCGGAAAGTTTATTACAAAAGGCAGGTTGTGAAGTCATTACCGCTATTGATGGTTTTGATGCACTTGCAAAAATCGTAGACAACAACCCAGACATTATCTTTGTCGACATTATGATGCCACGCCTTGACGGTTATCAAACGTGCGCGCTGATCAAAAACAATCCTGATTATGCGGGTACGCCTGTCATTATGTTGTCATCAAAAGATGGTTTGTTTGATAAGGCTCGTGGCCGTATTGTTGGCTCTGACGAATATTTAACTAAGCCATTTAGCAAAGATGAGTTGTTTGGGGCAATAAATCAATATCGCTCTTAGCTGTTAATGTCATACGCTCAGCTATTGAGTATACAATTCTAAATTTTATAATTGTTGCATGTATTGAAGAAGACCATCCAACATATTTTTTTAATCGGTCTTCATATATATTCTAACGAATATTATTACAAACAAAGGAAACATCCATGACCACTGTGTTAGTCATTGACGACTCGCCATCTGAAATGGCGAAATTTCGTGACGTGCTTGCGAAAAACAATTTTCAAATATTAGAAGCAGTCAATGGTGAAGAGGGCTGTCTTATGGCAGCTCAACATTTGCCGGATGTGATTTTGATGGATGTCGTAATGCATGAAATGAATGGTTTTCAGGCTACTCGCAAAATCACACGTGATAAAGCGACTGCGCATATTCCAATAGTCATGATCAGTACCAAGAACCAAGAAACAGATCGTGTCTGGGGCAAGCGTCAAGGTGCAAGAGAATACTTGACCAAACCCATTGAAGAGTCAGAACTGATTCGTATTATCCGTACGGTAATGGTGTAACTTGTGGCTTCTACAGGATTTATCGAACTTCTACGCTTAGCTGATCTAGCTAAAGCTCGTAGCAGCGGTCGTCAAGGCGGGCAAAGTTACGACTGGCGAGGTATTGTTTTTGAGATAGGCGGACAACGTTTGGTTGCGCCTATGGGTGAGGTGTCTGAAATATTGGTAATTCCAGAGTACACCAGTATGCCATTGGTACAACCATGGCTATTAGGTATTGCCAACGTACGTGGGCGCTTATTGCCATTAACAGATTTAGCACAATTTTTAAATACGCCGAGTCGTCAAAAAAAGAACCAACGCAAAGTAATGGTCATTGATCACGACACTATATTTTCAGGGTTGTTAGTGGATCAAGTCCTTGGTATTGAGCAATTTACGCGTGGTCAGTATCGCGCCGAAGCGATTGACAGTGATTCACCGTTTGCGCCTTATAATCATGGCAAGTTTGTTAAAGACAAGCAAGATTGGTTTATTTTTATGCCAAGTTTATTAGTAGAAGATCCCCGTTATATTGATGCTGCAATATAGTTAAAGATAACAGATAACGAATATTGTTTGATATTGGCCTTTTGAACTAGGCGATAACAATTGACATGATACGACAGTATGTAAGCACTATAAAAACTTTGCCAATGACTGATAAATAGCCGTCATTAGCTGATGATCATTAACGAAGTCAGTCACGATAAAACGACTGTTTGGAAGGAAGAAATAAGATGAGTGATGTTACAAACACCCTTGTAACTGGCGTCAATAAAAATATGCCTGCTAACAAGGACTCTGATAGTAAATGGAAAGTTTTATTGGGGATATTTGCCTTAGTAAGCTTGGCTTGCTTAGTCTGGCTAATCAACTCAATATCAACAGTCAGTTCTTATTTTAGTAATTTCAATCAATCAGTCGTGTTGCCAGTCGTGGTATTTTTATTAGCACTGTTTGGTGTTCTATATGCGATATCGCAGCTGTTTAAGCAGCGTGGTGGTGTTGATCGGACATTAATAGAAAAAGAGATATTACGTCGTCGCCAAGAGTCTGAAACTGAGTCCGAACGTGCTCACCAGATTCAAGAAGAGAATGAGCGTAACCAAATGGCGATTTTACGTTTACTTGATGAGCTTGGTGACTTAGCTGAAGGTGATTTGACAGTTAATGCGACGGTATCAGAAGACTTTACAGGCGCTATTGCTGATTCTGTAAACTTTGCAATCAATCAGTTGCGTCAGTTAGTATTGGTTATTAACAGTACCGCTGAACGCGTCTCTCAATCTTCTGATCAGACACAGCTTAATGCGGTTGAGTTGGTCGAGGCATCTGAGCATCAAACGCAAGAAATTGCTGGTGTATCTGCCGCGATTAATGAGATGGCAGTATCCATTGACCAAGTATCTAATAATGCGACTGAATCGGCAGCGGTTGCTCAGCGCTCGGTTGCAATTGCTTATAATGGTGCGGAGGTTGTACAGCGCTCAATTGAAGGTATGAACGTTATTCGTGATCAGATTCAAGAAACCTCAAAACGTATCAAGCGTTTGGGTGAGTCCTCACAAGAGATTGGTGATATCGTTAGTTTGATTAATGACATTGCGGATCAGACTAACGTTTTGGCATTGAATGCTGCTATTCAGGCATCAATGGCAGGTGAAGCAGGTCGTGGTTTTGCGGTAGTTGCTGATGAAGTTCAACGTCTGGCTGAGCGCTCAGCGAATGCAACCAAACAGATTGAAATGTTAGTCAAGACCATTCAGGCTGATACCAGTGAAGCAGTTATGTCAATGGAGTCAACAACTTCTGAAGTAGTACGTGGTGCTCGCTTGGCAAAGGATGCAGGTGAAGCATTAGAAGAAGTACAGAATGTCTCTAATACACTTGCTGATATGATCCAAAACATCTCAAATGCTGCACAGCAGCAGGCTGAATCCGCAGGTTATATCTCCAGTACCATGAACATTATTCAAGATATTACATCACAAACGTCATCAGGTACTATGGCAACTGCGCGCTCAGTGGGTGAGTTGAGTGAAATGGCAGCCGCACTACAAACATCAGTTACTGGGTTTAAGCTTTCTAACGATGATGAGCACATGACCGATATTGACGTGAATGTTAATGAAGGGTTCTAGATTAAACATTACATTTTCGACTTGTTTAAAAGTAAAGTAGTGCATCTTCATTAGATAGGTAATCATAAGTATATTTCACTAGATAGAGATAATGACTTGAACCTAAGTAACTCTGACATTAAGACTCTAATCAATGACGACTTAGGAAGTAAGCTCATAGACATTAGGCAGTGGCAAAGATATATTGAAAAAGAGATAGGTTTTGTATTGCCAGATGAGCAATTGCAGTGGTTGGTAAATGCCATTGAGCATACGGCAATGAAGAATGAATTGTCATTGTTAGAGTTGTGGAACGAGGTACAGATTAATAGTCAGCTGCATCAGCAACTGCTTGATGCGGTAACTATTCCAGAAAGTCGTTTTTTTCGTCATAAGCCTTCGATACAGTTCATTACAGCATTAGCAGTACAACATCATAATCAGCAACACAATATTGAAACTGAGGCTAGATGTGTTAATGAGAGTAATGACACACCTTTTCGTATATGGAGTGTCGGTTGTGCGACGGGTCAAGAGGTATGGTCACTAGCTATGAGCTTAACAGCGGAAAATATAGCTGACTATGTCATATTAGGTACAGATGTCAGCCAAAAATCTTTAGCTCAGGCGCGTGCAGGACGATATGTTCAGCGGCAACTTTGCTTTATACCAGAAGCCTATCATGAGTTTATGCAGCCAATCTATGAGCAAAGCCCAAAGCAAACTATGCTTAGAGCTGTATCTCATTTGAATCCATTTTTAGCGGATAAACCAATCTTTAATAAGGTTTTAACTGAATGGCAAATAGTGCCAAGGTTACATAACCAAGTGAGTTTTGTTTGGCACAATGTATTTACTCAAGAGCCAGCAACAGAGCATTTACAGCAAATAATTATATGCCAAAATGTGCTGATATATTTTCGGCAGTTTGATCAACGTGATATTTTGACACGGCTAACTGCGCAATGTGCACTAGGTGGTCATATCATATTAGCTCCAGGAGAGGCGCTATCTTGGCGACCTTCAAATATGCGCCGCGTTATACATTCACAAGTTAATGCGTGGCAAAAAATCAGTGCATAAATGAGTTAGGATAACCTTATGAAAAATCAGCCCAATGAAATGGTAACGTTAGAATGGCTGCTACCACTTTTTGAGCAGCAGTTATCAAAAGTGGCTGATGGTTGGCACATCGATACTTATGCAGATTATGAGCAAATAAAACAGCATTATCATCAGCTTAGTGGCACGTTAACCATGGCCAATCTGCATCGATTGGCTACTCTAGCTAACAAACTTAGCTTGTTAGCAGAGGTAGTTAGCCAAGGGACTCTATCAGCTGATCAATGCCGAATGGGTCTGTTCGCCCATCAATTGTTACAGTATGAATTGTCTCAATATGTCCAAACAGGCAGCTACCATAGCGCCCTTCTTAATAAGACTATCAATGGGCTTACCAAAGCATTACCACAGATAAATCCGGGCTCAGATATCGAGGTCGACTCTCAAATGATATCTGACAGTGACGAGCATCTAGAATATAGTCAATATATCAATATTGCTATACCAAGCTCACCTACCTCAACACTTCTGAAGCCTCAACACTATCAACAGCTAGCGTTGGTATGGCGTCAACAGATTCAGCAGCTGCTTGCTATTAATAGTAACGATCCAGCTATTTTAACCACCCTAGAGAACGTCAGTCATTATTTGTGGCAGGATGCTGAATTGCAGCAAATAAGCTTTATAGATACTCAGCAGCGTTTATGGTACTTAGCATCACTTTGGTTAAGCAATATAGCCAATAATTCATTACCATTGCCTACACAGTATGCCAAATTACTATCAGATTTAGATCATGTTATGCAATTGCGTTGTCAACAAGCTGAGAATCTAGATAAGCAGCCAAGTGGTGATTTGAAAAGCAACGATACAGATGTAAATGTTAATGAAAACATCTCTTTGTATGATCTTGAAGCGTTGATAGCTGATATTTGTATTCAAATTAGTGGGCTAGCTAATATTGATGCCCATACTCAAAGTACTTTGAGTCAGTTAACACAGACTACTGATACTACTATGCGTTTTTTACCACGCGTATTATCCCATATTGAATCTATAATTTTTGGGCTAGATGAACCTCAAAAACTGACGGTTGAACTACAACAGCTTGAAAGACAGCTCAATCAGCGTGGTTGGTCAGTATACGCATCACAAGTTAGCCAAATTTTAACTGATGTCGAAGAGAGTATGACATCTGACACCTCATTTGCACAAATACAATGGCAGATTGAGCGCCAATTGCAGGAATTATATAGTGCTATTTATAATACTGAACAATCTATAAGTAGCAAAATTGGAGACACGGCTTCTTTTGATTTGTTACCGAGCACCTCCGATAGCTCAAATGGTGAAGCTCATGAAATGTCTTTTGTGGCACCTTCAGATGATGCCTTGCGCCAGTTACGTATTGCTATTGAGGATATAAAACATAACTTTAACGACTATGTGCAACGCCAGCAAACCTATTTATTGCCAACCGCTTATACTTTTGCAGAAATCGGCAATACCTTTGACGAGATGGGATTAAATGTAGTACGACAAGTTAGTGACAAGCTTGGAGTAATATTCACACAGCTAGAAACGCATAAGGTTGAGAATCTTAGCTGGAAAATCACTCAAGCTTTAGCAGAAAGTCTAACCTCTATTGAGATATTGTTAGATTGCTTAGCACAACAAGTGCTTGATCAACATTTACTACAACATGCAAGCGAGCGTATTGAACTAGCTTATGCGCTAGTAAGTGATTTGATAGCAATGCCTGACGTCATAATAGATGTTTATCGACCGACTAAACCTACCGCTATTGATGTCGTACGCTATGATGATAGCGGTGAAATGATACCTGTTGATATGGACGTTGATAGCGAAGAAACTTATGAAGATGAAACAACCACTGAAATGGATGTGGTTGAAATAGAAAACTCAGACAGTGAAGCGTTACAGGCTGCACAGTTGTTAACCAAGTCTGACGTCTTTGACATCGATGAAGATATTCGAGAAATATTCATTGAAGAGGCAGAAGAGGTTATTGCAGATTTGGAAGACTTCATTCCTATTTGGCAGCAAGATTCACAAGATTTGACGCCACTCATGGAAGTGCGCCGTGGTTTCCATACTTTAAAAGGCTCAGGACGTATGGTTGGTGCGTTCAGTATAAGCGAGACGGCATGGTCTATTGAAAATCTACTCAATCGTGTTTTAGATAAAACGCTATTAGTGACTGATGATGTGGTTACACTTGTGGTTCAGGCGCCAAAACGTTTGGCAGTATTGGTCGAAGATTTTAAAGCGTTACAAAGCCCTAGTATTGATCCTGCCATTACTATTTTGCAGAGTAATAACCTATTAACGGGTCAGCCCTTGTCTTATGGCTTGACTGAATTAGAAGCGACTGAATCATCAGCTTTATCAGAGTCTGTCTATGTATCAGACTCAGTAGAAACACAATTAGAATCCGACATACATTCAGATGTTCGTACTGTAGATACGATGGCGAAGAATTCTGGTTTATCTATACAAAATATTGTCCCATATGTGTATGATCTAGAGATACCTGAAGATCTTGAGGATTTTGTAGAGCAGGTTCTTCCACTACCAACTGACGCTCAAGATACTGATATAGATATTAAAGAGATATTTATTGAAGAGGCGCAGGAAGTGCTGACAGATATTATGCCAAGATATCAAAAGTGGCGAACAGCACCGACT
This sequence comes from Pseudomonadales bacterium, assembly GCA_038235315.1. Lineage (GTDB taxonomy): Bacteria > Pseudomonadota > Gammaproteobacteria > Pseudomonadales > Moraxellaceae > Psychrobacter. The sequence continues at coordinate 7,233 of JBBSUA010000015.1, forward strand.
GACTTGACTGAATTGGCAGAAGTGCGCCGCGGTTTTCACACCTTGAAAGGCTCGGGACGCATGGTTGGCGCTAATTATACTGCCGAACTTGCATGGTCTATTGAAGAGATGCTTAATCGTATTTTAGATCACAGTATCACGGTATTTGGAGATATCATACAGCTCATTGATGACGTTATAGCTGTCTATCCAAACCTGATTGATACATTCGCTAATGATGATGATAGCTCTCTAGCATATCCAGCAATAATATCGTTATGGATTGCCTATGCACGTGCCTATAGTAAGAAAGACGATGAAGCAGTGGTTGGCTATTGTGAGATACGTACGCAATGGTTAGCAAATATTCAGCAAGTGGCTTATGTGAATAATGACATTGCGACTGTTACCGAGAGTGATGATGCTGATAATAAGAATGAAGACATCAAAAACACGGACAGCATACTAGAAACTATCTATTCTGTTAATGAGATAATGGCGGAGACGCCTGTTGTTGTTATTCCACAGAGCGATGAAGAACGTGTTTTCTTCGAAATATTTGTTGAAGAGGCACAAACACTATTACAAGATATCAATGATTTCGTCAGCACTCATCACAATGAAGAACATATTGAAGTCACCGATGAAATTGTACGTGCTTTTCATACATTGCGTGCCGCTTCTGGTTCGAGTGCGCTTGTGGCAATCAGTGATGTTAGCGCCACAATCGAACGAAGCTTAGAGCAGTTACAACAGTCTGATACTGCTATGACCCCGCAACATTTACAAGCACTGTCTCAGTCAGTAGCGCTCATTAACGGTTATTTAGACGGCTCTGAGGAACAAATCTTACTAAATGAAAGTTTGGAAGATGAAGAGTCGCAAAGTAAGCAAGATCTAGTATCGCTACAGGAAATGCTTGGTGAGTCTGATTCTACAATGTTAGTAACTGATAGCAAAATGAAAGTTGCTCAGCTATTAGAGAGTGATATTGATGATTTACTAGATGCTCAATGGATGCTCAATGAAGTATTACAAGATGAAAATACTGAACAGCTGCACACTTATATTCAGAAGCTGATTACTCAGATTAAACAGTTGACTGATCAGACAACAGAATTACCAAAGTTCGCTATCATACTTGATGCATTAGGTTCGGCATATCGATATCTTGAGACTGACATTAAGGTTGCTCGCGACCTTAATGTACAAACAGTATTGCTTGCTGGGCATACGCAACTGATTGGTTTGTTCGATGCATTAGCGGGTAGCATGTCTCCAAAAATAGATACTCAGGTCATTGAGGATTTGAAAGCGATTATTGATTACGATAGCAGTGACGATGATAGCAGCGCCGACATGGTAGATAATAGCAAATCTGCAACTATGATAGAGAGCAAGCAAACAGAAAAACTGGTTGTTGAAGCGATCGATACGGATATTGAACTATTAGAAATTTTCTTAGAAGAAGCGCAAGAGCTTGATAGTATTATTGCTCAGACCTTTAGTGAGTGGCGTGCTGATATTGATAATGTCAACGTATTAAAAGTATTACAACGTCATTTGCATACCATTAAAGGTGGTGCTCGGATGGCTGGTATTCGTAGTATTGGCGATTTGACTCATGAGGCTGAAAGTGTTTATGAGGCCTTTGTCGAAAAGCGCCTACTGCCAACCTTGCAGTGGCTAACTATTATGCAAACGGTACAAGATACCTTGTCCTTGCAGATTGACTATGTAGTGCGTTATCAAGAATCGTTTTTTACTCATGAACTCATTGATCAGTTACGACATTTTGAAAGCTGTGATGAATTGCCAGATGCCATCACGTTGATACTACCTGTACTTCAGAATCGTATGAGTGATGATTTAGACGAAGATAATGTTGATCGCAATAAAAATGCTGAGCAAACGATTGAGACTATAAGCCTCGATAAACTTGTCACACAATCATGGGCAGATGGGCTACCTGACCCTGATATTTTGGAAGTGTTTTTAGAAGAAGCTGATGAGATTATCGTTAATAGTAATAAGTATCTGCAGCTGTTTTTAAGTAATACTAGTGATGTGGATGCGTTACAAGCGCTACAACGTGATTTGCATACCATCAAAGGCGGTGCACGTATGGTGGCTGCGAATGGTATTGCTGACTTAGCGCATGAAATGGAGACAGTTTACGAAGATCTAGCGGTTCGTAGGCGTCCAGCTACTAAAACAGTATCGCAACTGCTCATGGCTTGTCATGATTGGTTAGCAGATGCTATTTTTATTCTCAAACAGCAAGTGAACCCGCCAACTCCTATAGAAATGATTGATGCGCTAAAGCAATTTAGCAAAAATCCTGATACTTTAAAACAAGTTCCTAGCGAATCGCTACAAGCTCAACGCGATTTGATTCTAGCGGCTAAAAACCAAAAAGAAACAGGACGTATCGTTGAAAATATTAACGATATGCCCTCTATGACAGGTAGTTTTGGTCAGCAAGAGCAAAATGTTGCTAGCAATGAGATGATTCGTATCTCTGGTAGTCTGATCGAGCATATGATCAACTTGTCAGGTGAGTCAGCGATTAACCGTGCCCGTATCGATATGGGTATGAGCAGCTTGACTACTAGTATTGAAGAGATGAGTACGACTGTTCAACGTTTGGCTGATCAGCTGCGTCGAATGGAGGCTGAGCTTGAAGCACAAATTCTAGCTCAGATTGATGACTATGAGCTAACTAGCAACGAAGGCTTTGACCCTTTAGAGATGGATCAGTATTCATCCCTAAATCAGTTATCAAAATCCCTAGCAGAGTCTGCTTCTGATTTGGTTGAGATTAATAGTACACTGCTAGAGAAGACTCGTGATAGCGAGAGCTTACTACTACAGCTGTCACGTACTCAAGCTGAGTTACAAGATGGACTAATGAACTCGCGTATGGTGCCATTTACACGTTTGACACCGCGTCTTGAACGTATTGTACGCCAAACTGCTAATGAGCTGAATAAATCAGTAGAGCTCACTATCGTTAATGCTGATGACGAGATGGATAGGACTATTTTGGAACGTATCACGTCACCGCTTGAGCATATGTTACGAAATGCGGTCGATCATGGTATTGAAGATACGCAGACACGTCTAGCAGCTGGCAAAGATCGTAGTGGGCATATTACTTTAGAAGTAATGCGCGAAGGCAGTGAGATAGTTATTAACCTAACTGATGACGGGCGTGGTATCAATGTTGATGAAGTACGGAACAAAGCCATTAGCCAAGGTCTAATTGATCCAACTGATGATAGCTTATCAGATGTTGACGTCATGCAATATATTTTTAATGCAGGCCTCACGACTACTAAACAAGTCACCCAAATCTCAGGACGTGGCGTAGGGATGGATGTGGTTATTAGTGAGATTCGTCAATTGGGCGGTGTTGTTTCTGTTACGTCTGAGGCGGGTCAAGGGTCTCGTTTTACTATACGGGTACCATTAACCGTTGCAGTATCTGAAGCATTGGTAGTGCGCGCAGCAGATCGCTATTATGCGATTCCTTTGGTTCAAATTGAGCGTATTATACGTATCAATCCAGAAAAGTTATATGATTATTACCAGTCAGGCACCGCCACATTATCTATTGAAGATGAAGAGTATCGTGTCCGTTATCTCAATGAAATTTTATCTGGTAACAAGCTTAATGAACTGGTGGTGAACACTAATACGAGCTTGCCGCTTATCATTGTAAAAACCCGTACTGGCCGAAAGCTTGCTTTACAAGTCGATCAAATTGCAGGGTCTCGCATTGAAGTTGTGGTAAAACCGCTTAGCCGTCAGTTGTCTTATTTAGCAGGTATTTCCGCAGCGACCATTATGGGTGATGGTTCTGTTATGCTAATCTTAGATCTTATTGCTTTGATGCGTAATGCGCCAACACTCAAAGAGGTTACTGACAAGTCAGTACCTGAATCTGCTGATATAGTCTATCGACCCACTATACTGGTAGTTGATGACTCAGTGACCGTACGTAAAGTGACCTCGCGTATACTTGAGAGACAAGGTATCAATGTATTACTTGCTAAAGATGGTATCGATGCAATGGAAATGCTACAAGAGACCACGCCAGATTTGATGCTATTGGATATTGAGATGCCGCGTATGGATGGTTTTGAAGTAGCCACACAAGTGAGGCGTAATAGCCGCTTGAAAGGAATACCTATCATTATGATTACTTCACGTACTGGTGACAAACATCGCGAGAGAGCATTCGAGATTGGCGTGAATGAATACATGGGTAAGCCATTTCAAGAAAACAATTTACTAGACAGAATACAAGCCTTATTAGGCGAAAAAGTAAGCTTAAATTATGACGGATAGTACGCGTTTATCAACGCTTATTGATAAGGATAGTGCCGACATTAAAGTGTTAGTGATCGCAGAAAGCCAGCATCAACGCTTGGCATTCAGCGATACGGTACGCAGCTGTGGCTTTACTTTGATAGACTGCTTATCAAGACAGCAATTAAAAGATCAATCAAAATCACTGCAAGGGCCAGTCGACATATGGCTTATTGATAGTGAGTATGACGATATGGTCGCCACCTTGATTAAATCCTCCAGACCTAGTGCGGTACTGGTCGGTTTTAGTCAAGCGCCTTACTTGAACGAAATACAGAACTATACAAAATGGCAGCGTAAGCTAAAACGTAAGTTGTCCCAGCTACTTAATAAGCCTGCATTATTAGATAGCCCTACCCGAGATTTAGAAGCACCACCTTGGCGTTATGTGGTTTTTTTGGGGGCTTCTACTGGAGGTCCTAGCGCTGTAAAAGAGTTTTTGGATCACTTATCACCGACATTACCTATATGTGTTTTGCTAGCGAATCATTTTAATCAAAGTATGATACAGACCCTACCACGAATACTAAATCGCCATAACGATTGGCGCTGCCAGTTAATTACAACTACTCAGCGTCTACAGTCAGGACACTGTCTGATTGCACCTATTGATCGACAGATTGTATGTGATTCAGAAGGAAGGGTGATATTGACTGAAAAAGCTTGGGATGGAGAGTATAAGCCAGCTATCGGTCAGTTGCTCAAAAATACGAGTGATGTTTATGGCAGTGATTTGATAGGTATTATCTTCTCTGGTATGGGCAATGATGGCACGCAGCATTTGGATATAATCCAAGAAAACCATAGTCAGTTGTGGGCGCAGGATCCAAGCTTAAGTACTTGCCCTAGTCAACCCCAAGCTATCATCGACTCAGGATACTGTCAGTTTATTGGTACTCCTGAAGCATTGGCAAATAAACTCACCCATTATATCAGTGAGAAAATAGCCCTTTATCCTCCCTCTTAATCTTATGGTGAGCCACGTATGAACCAAATCATGAAACATTCGTTTGAAGCGGTCAGTCTACTAACAACTCAGAATGGCATGCTTGAAGTGACGATTATCCCTGCTATGAATCAGCCAGATTGGATTATTCCAAGTAGTCTTATCTTAAGTGTTGATGATTATAATGAGCACGTTTGGACCTATCCATGGCAACAACAGGAAGTCGCTGTGTTTCATCTGTTACCGCTTGAAGAGACGGTTGATAAAATGGTTGTCCTAGAAGGCAATACGGTTGTCCATCGTTTTGCATTACAAACCAAAGGTGAATTACGTCAATTAAAAGTGCGTATCTCGGATGTTAAAGATGCTGAGTTGCCTGATCGTTACGCACAAGCTACGGATAATTCGTTAAACAGTTCTCAGCCAACCAAAAATTTCAGTAAGAATAAGACGAGTAGTGACTCGGTCGATATTAACATAAGTGGAAATACGGAAGAACGTTTTAAAGAGAGCGTGATTACCTCTTATATGTTCCAGACCATCACGATTGATAATGTGCCTTATTTAATACCAGATTTAGACAAAATTGCCCATCAGCTTATTGATTTGGACAGTTAAGCGTATAATTATGCTTATAAAAGGATCAAAATAATTATCTAATAAGCTCTAGAATGACCATTGGTAATAACATTTTGTAAATAATTAGTTTATCAGACCATATTTTATTACAGTACAATAGCGTGTTGCTACAGAGACGCTGGCAAAACGTAGTTGGGAAGAATGGTTATGCATGAAACTAATTTAAGTATAAAAAAGTGGCCAGTGAGTAGTCGGATATTTCATTGGATTAGTGCCGTTTTATTGCTAGTGACTTGGTTGCTAATGGTGCTGTATCAATATACTGATACTAAGCTGTTCATCAGTTTACATAAAGCTTTTGGTATCAGTGTATTGTGTTGGATGATAGCCCGCATCCTTAATCGGTTATTTACTAAAGCGCCGCCCTCAGTGCCAATGCCTAGGTGGCAAGCTACCCTATCAAAGTTGAACCATTTTGCCCTGTATGCTCTGTTGATTGCGATGCCAATGGCTGGTCTATTGATGTCTGTATACGGTGGTCGTCCAGTGGATATATTTGGGCTGTTTCAGATTCCAGTTTTTGTAACCCCTGACCGCAGTTTAGCCCGTTTTTATAATGACGTTCATACGAATATTGTATGGCCAATGATAATAGCATTTACGTCATTACATATTGGTGCTGCGTTGTATCATCAGTTTATCCTAAAAGATAAGCTAATTAATCGAATGAAGTAGGGGTCGAGTATCAATTGTCCCGTCCTAAAATAAAGAGCCCTGATTATATAATCAGGGCTTCTTTGATATCTAAAAGAATATTCAAATGCTCGTCAAAGCTATCGCTTATGCTCAGGCAAACTGATGTTCATCTCTAATACATCAAGACTGTCTTCAGAACGATGATTGATGTTCACATCATCGATTTGAACGCCATTAATGTATTTATTGACGACTTCTAGTATTTCACGTTTCATCTTTTCAATACGGTCAGCGGTTAAGCGATTATTTAAACGATTTTCACTAGCAACAATGACTTTAAGACGTTCGGTAGCCATGTTAGCACTACCTGTCGTGCTACTGTCATCAGTACCAAACAAGCTACTCCAAAATCCTTTTTTCTTATTCATTATTGACCTCCAAACCAGCGTTGTAAAAGACTCTTTTTCTTCACATCAATATGACGCAATGGACGCTCTTCCCCTAAGAAACGGGCAACGATATCATCGTAACATTGACCGGCGACTGAATCTGTATAATGAATAACAGGTTCACCATGGTTAGATGCCTCGAGCACTGAATGGCTCTCAGGAATAACACCAAGTAGCGGCACCTTTAAAATATCGTTTGAGATCGTATCGATATCCATCATTTCATTGGCAGCTGCACGTTCAGCATTATAGCGAGTGATAATGAGATGCTCACGTATCGTTCCTTGGTCTTCTTCGACTTTTTTGGTGCGGCTCTGCAATATACCAATAATCCGATCAGAATCACGTACTGAAGAGATCTCTGGGTTTGTGACAATAATAGCTTCGTCAGCATGGTACATGGCCAGTTGCGCACCGCGCTCAATACCTGCTGGTGAATCGCAAATAATATAGTCAAACTGTTTAGACAGTTCAGCCATGACCTCAGCCACACCTTC
>JBBSUA010000016.1:0-14402 GCA_038235315.1 Pseudomonadales bacterium
ACGTAAGCTAAGGAGTACATATGGCAGGTGCCAGTTTATTAACCCTACTCGATGATATAAGCGTCATACTAGATGACGTTTCTGTCATGACGAAAGTGGCTGTGAAAAAGACAGCGGGAGTGCTAGGCGATGACTTAGCGCTTAATGCTGAGCAAGTCTCAGGGGTTAAAGCAGATCGTGAGTTGCCTGTCGTTTGGGCAGTAGCAAAAGGCTCATTCATTAACAAACTTATCTTGGTACCAGCAGCACTGCTTATCAGTACCATCTACCCACCATTAGTGACCTTTTTACTCATGTGTGGTGGTCTATTTTTGGCTTATGAAGGAGCAGAAAAAGTCATTCACAAATTTTGGCCTCATATTTTGCCCCATGATGAAGAGCAAAATGCTCGTCGTCAAGCTAATGCGGACGAAACCATAGATTTAGTGGCTTTTGAAAAAGAAAAAATAAAAGGTGCAGTGCGTACAGACTTCATCTTATCAGCAGAAATTATTGTGATTGCCTTAGGGTCAGCAGCGGGCGCAACTTTGCTAGAGAAAAGTTTGGTACTGTCTATTATTGCTATTGCTATCACGGTTGGTGTCTATGGATTGGTTGCAGGTATCGTCAAAATTGATGATCTAGGGTTGTATCTAAAACAACAAAGTGGCGATGTTAAACAAAAAATAGGTGATTTTCTATTAGCCGCTGCGCCTAAGTTGATGAAGTTTTTATCGATCGCTGGCACGTTGGCGATGTTTTTAGTAGGTGGTGGTATTTTAGTCCATGGTATTAGCTTTTTGTATAATGGAGTAGAAGACTTGGCACATTTCACTGGCGTGTTTGAAAGCTTAACCACTATGCTATTGAATGGATTGGTCGGCTTAATTGTTGGCGTTATCGTAGTCGCCATTGTCACTGTGATTAAAAAAATGCGTAGTGGTGATAACTCTGCTGCTCATTAGTTTTAAGATTATGCAATTTTTAAGACTATAAAATAGACTGATGATTAATCACTGTTTTATTCTACCAAATATCTCGCTAAAGTTAACTTATCTGAATATAAGAAAGCCCCGAAATTTAAGGTTTCGGGGCTTTCTTGATTTTGCTTATTAAAGACTACTTATTTTGATATTAGTAACCACTAACTATCGCCATCTGAATTATCAGACTCTAATTTTTCAGCTTGAGTAGGCTTCTTATGCTCAGTTTTTGTTTTACGACTGCGTGCTTTTGGCACTTTCGGCGTTGTCAGATTGAACATACCTGTTTGTGGCGATAATTGCTCAGCGACATTCTCAATCATATTCTTGTAGCTAGCAATAGTCGTTTTTGACTTACTTACTTGACTATCATCCTTGACAGGTTCTGCCACTGATTCTACTGCTGCTACAGAGTCTATAACTTGCTCACTATGCAGTTCAACATCCGCTTGCAGACGTTGCTCGCTATCAGTGCTGACCTCATCCGCTTGTGCAGCCAGAGCAGTCGCTTCCACATCGTGAGCATCGACTTGGTTGTCAAATTGAGTGTCAGTAGCTTGGACAGTCATAGCTGCAGTTGAGTCAGTCGCAATAATCTCTGATACAGCTTGCGGCTCAGCATCTTCTTGGTCGGACTCGACCTTACTTTCATCAGCAATCGTCGAGACAGCCTGTGCTTGATAGTCAGGATGCTGACCACGCGGATCATTACTCGCACGTTGACCAACAACTCGTGGTTCAACGGTAGTTTTGCCTTGTGCTGATCCAAACTGGCTAACCGCTTGAGTCATCGTATCAAAACGTGCAAGATAATCCGCAGCTAGAGGTTGATAACCGTAGTTGCTAAAGTCAAAGCTATCGTCACTGCTACTGTTTTCGCTATTATGGTCAACGCTATGACTCTCAGTGCTGTGATCATCAACGATAGTAGACTGTGCTTGCTGCTGATGCGTTTCTATAGCCGCGATAAAGCAATTGATTACGCCCTCGTTATCTAAACGCTTCTGAGATTCGGCTAAGGTTGCGTGGATAAATTGACCAACCGTACCGCGAATAGCAGGTGCTATTGTTATCACCGTCTGCTGATTGATTTCTACCACTGGTGTGAGCTGAGCCTGTAGCTGACGAACAACACGCGGATCATTACTGGCTTGACCAAATTTATTGGCAGTCACGTAGCGCTTAGCAAACAATGCATCATGAGTAAGCTCAATCGTCACCTTGTCATTGCTGACCTGCTGACTCTGAGTAGCACCTTCATTAGTCGCGAGAGAGAGATGTGCGTTGTCTTCTACCTGTATGTGACTTTTAGTGTCAGTCTCAGTTTTAGAGGGTACTGACTGTTCATCCAAAGGCGTTTTAACATCTGTCGCTTGATTCACAATAGACGCATCAACCTGAGCCTTCTCATTAGTTGTATCTGTAGATACAGCGGTATCGACAACATCAGTTTGCGCGTGAACGGTTTCTTCACTCGCTATATCTACTGAATCGCTCTTACTAGCAACTGTACGGCTATCGTCTTTGTCACTTATGTCGACATTGCTTTTGACTGCTTGTATATCACTAGATTTGCGAGCTGTTAATTCAGATTTACTGTTATCTAAAGACAGATGAACCACTTCTGACGCTTTCAGTTTCGCAGGTGCTTCACTAACTTGTAATACCACTTCGTTAGGATTTTGAGAACGGCGAGCACTGTTTTGCGATTTGCTATTATTATCAGAGGTCGTTTGCTGGTTATTTTGTTTAGCATGAGTACTATTATCAGCGGCTAAGGTCTCACCACGCTCAAGGTTACCACGTGAGCTGCGTTGGCTATGAGGTTTTCTTTTAGCGCGCGTTTGCTGTTCTGCTTCACTGCTGACTTGAGTGTCATTACCAGCATTGCTATTGCTACCAGTGTTGTCATTACGATTACGGTTGCGATCGTTACCGCGTTTGCTGTCCTGCTCATGCTTATCTTGCGTATCAGATTGAGTGTTATCATTAGCACTGCTGTCGTTTTTATCACTATTAATCGTCTCATCGCTCTGGTCTTTTCTTTGACGCGGCTTCGATGGTCTTGACTTGCGTGGTTTACGCTTTCTATTATCGTTATCTTTACGATCTTCGTCATCAGTAGTGTTGCGTTGAGCCTGCTGACGCTCATTCTGAGTGCTGCTATCGTCTTGCTGGCGCGCGTTTTGCTGATTGGTATTGGTGCTTTGCTGACGATTATCTTGAGTCGATGATGAACTTTGAGCACCGCTTAAAGCATTACTATCGACTTGACCCAATGAGCCCAAGCTTTGCGCGCCAGAATTAACCAGTGTTTCGATGGCTTCTGCGGCATCACGACTACTAATGCTAGAGCTGGTTTGTGCTTGTGGGGCTTGCGCAAATAAATTGGATAGCCAAGCGACTGTCTGAGGTTGAGCAGCTACAGCAGCAGGTTGATTATTTTGTACGCTAGTATTCTGAGCATTACTAACGCCAGCATTACCTTGGGTATTATTAGTTTGAGGGCTATTGCTTGGGACTGCCTTATTTACAGTCGCTTGCGCGTTTCCGTTTTTATTGTGGTCATTGTTGCGATTGACCGTACTGCTTTGCTGATTAGGTGTGGCTTGACTGTCATTTGTCTGCTGTGAACGCTGGCTTGGTTGGTTACTCTCAGAACTTGCATTCTGATTCGTTTGAGTGTCAGGCGCTTTTCGCGGTTGGCGTGTAGGCTGCTGCTCTGGTCGCTCTTTTTCGGCCGTTTGCCAATCCACGTTATAACCAAGATCGCTATGTTCTTGCTGCTGAGTATCGGTGATACGCTCATAGCTTGTTGGTGCAAATCCATCGCGATTAAAATGTAGCTTGAAGTTCGGCGATTCTAAATGGGCGTGAGGTAAGATAGTAATGCGTGTGCCACTATCTTGCTCAAGATAAACTAAGCTATCACGTTTTTCATTGAGTAAGAATGCCGCGATATCGGTTGGCACTTCTGCCTGCACTTCACCTTGACGCTCTTTTAACGCAATTTGCTCAATTTGACGCATAATAGATAACGATAATGAACGCAAGTCACGAATCATACCATTGCCATGACAGCGTGGGCAGATGTAGCCTGTAGACTCTTCTAGCGATGGACGCAAACGCTGACGGCTCATTTCCATCAAGCCAAACTTAGAGATTTCGCCAAATTGCACCCGTGCGCGATCATATTTGGTGGCATCAATGAGACGTTTCTCAACTTCTTTTTGATGCTTATTGTCATTCATATCAATAAAATCTATGACAATCAAGCCGCCCATATCACGCAGACGCAACTGACGAGCGATCTCATCAGCAGCTTCTAGGTTGGTATGATAAGCGGTCTCAGCGACATCTGAGCCTTTAGTAGACTTGGCAGAGTTAATATCGATTGAGACAAGAGCTTCAGTTTGATCAATAACAATCGAGCCACCTGATGGCAAGCGTACTTCACGCTGATAGGCCGTTTCGATTTGTTTTTCGATACCAAAGCGCGAGAACATCGGCTCATAATCGGTATATTTACGTAGTTTCTCCGCTTGTTTTGGCATGACGGCGTCGATGAAGCCTGCCGCTTCAATATAAGCGTTTTCGTTATCAATCCAAATTTCAGCGATATCATCGCGTAGATAATCACGTACTGCACGCGTCACCACACCCGCTTCTTGATGAACTAAGCGCGGTGAAGGATATTTCTGATTTTGTTCTTGAATGGCCTGCCAGATATTTAGTAAATGGTTAAGGTCATGCTGCAAATCCTCTTGAGTTTTGCCAATACCAGCAGTACGGATAATAACGCTCATACCTTTGGGTAAATCAAGATTGCCTAACATCCGTTTCATATCTTCACGGAGCTTGCCTGAGATTTGACGAGAGATGCCACCACCACGTGGGTTGTTCGGCATTAATACAAGATAGCGACCAGCGAGCGAGACGTAAGTTGATAGTGCAGCGCCTTTATTACCGCGCTCTTCTTTTTCGACCTGTACGATAAGCTCATCACCTTCTTTGATGAGTTTTTTAATATTTTCGTCACGGGGATTGCCACTGAGGTACTCAGAAGAGATTTCACGAATGGGTAAAAAGCCTTGACGCTGTGAGCCATATTCAACAAACACAGCTTCAAGTGAAGGCTCGACACGGGTAACGTGACCTTTGTAAATATTAGATTTTTTTTGCTCGCGAGTACGGTTTTCAAGATCGAAATCGTACAGATGGTTGCCTGTACATAAGGCGACACGAATTTCTTCGTTTTGAGTAGCGTTTATTAAAATGCGTTTCATATCAGTATCCTATGAGTACGCATAACAACGATGAGACAGTTTTTTATAGTGATGAATCATCTAGTTAATAAGCTCTACGAGTGACAAGCGTTAACAGTGTATTCAGTCTACCAGTAGGCAGCGATCACTATAAAAATTACTATAGCAAAAATTAAGCAGGCGATAGTAGCAAGTGGTGCTAATGTTATTATTAGCTAAAAATAGCAGAGAGTAGTCAAATATAATGTTCAAATAAATATAGTTAAACAATCAGATAGTTTTCAAACGCTGCTTTATGTCAGCTCATACTTTGACTATAGGCTACTGATGTTAAACCAAAAATTATCACTGGTGCTAATTATGGTAAGCGATTCATAGTGAGCGATAAAATTTTTGTAGACTCAAAACAGAGTGTAAAACTGTTTTGAGTCTATTATTGGTTTAACTAAGCGGATACTAGGCGGCAATTATCACAATTTTCGCTAAAATTATTAACTACTCTAAAGGTTATGTACTAACAATAGTCTTTGTAAGAGTCTACTGACTAGGCAACCACAAAAACATAGTCAATTCGCTGTTGTGTCAAAATTAGCCAATCGCTTGTAGTAAAGTCAAATCAATGTAGTCGTTCTATCTTTTATATTATAACATCTCTATTATTCGTGGTAGCTTAGATTATGAGTGCCACTGCGCTGTTAATTAGCGGGGCGTACTTGGCAAACAGAATAGGTGACCGACTTATCAATGCGGTGTTATTCATAGCTTGTTTAGCATTCAACAAATCTGTTTGACCGCCAATACTCAGGCAGCTTTAAACCCATATTATTGGGCTACCATTACTTGCTCAATTACGCCTAGCTACCTGATTGCAAATTCAAATCGTAGTTATACGTTAAATGAGTAATTGTGTGCTGTTATCGTTTAATAAGTTGGCATGTTTGCCTAATGTATTAATACGATGTTAATTAATCTAATAAACCATTTATCGAGCATTAAGTTGACTATTATTATCAGACATTTTGCTCTAAAAATTGGATGAGAAACGCGGTAACAGCTTGGCTTAAATTATTCTTTTATCCATTTATCTTGTAGTAGATAAAGGCAGATTAAGTGATAACGTTCGATACAAGACAATAAGTATTATTGCTATAGCATCTGCTCAACTGGCGTTCAACATGTTAAACTATAACAAATCTTTATGTAAATACCTAACTAAAAATGACGAACTCAAAAATGACTGACGACACACATGCCCCTGAGGCAGCTGCCATCTTTAATAGTAAAACCCGTCCGCAAAGCGCAGATGATGAGATTAGTGACTTCGGGAAGGTCAATTACCTTGAAGTGACTCGCCATCAACATGATCAGCGCTTGGATAATTTTTTGCTCAATCGTTTAAAAGGATTGCCTAAACCGCATATCTACAAAATGATTCGATCGGACGAAATTCGAGTCAATAATAAGCGCTGCAAAGCACACGATAGAGTACAGCGTGATGACGTGGTACGTATTGCTCCGGTACAACTGGCGACGCGTGAAAAACCAATTATCAGCACCGAATTTGCCAAGAGCTTACTGGCACGTGTGGTCTATGAAGATGAAGGCATGATGGTGCTCAATAAGCCGTCAGGCATCGCAGTACATGGCGGTAGCGGTCTTGACTTTGGTGTCATTGAGGCTATGCGTGAAGTCACTGGCAAAAAATATCTGGAGCTTATCCATCGTATCGATAAAGATACGTCAGGGCTGCTGATGATTTCTAAGAAACGATCAGCGCTTAAGGTATTGCAGCAACATCTCGTTGATAAGACGATTCAAAAGCATTACTTATGTCTGACAAAGGGTCAGCCTGTATTGAATGAGCAGCGTATCGATGCGCCATTGTTACGTTATACCCTTGCTAGTGGTGAGCGTCGAGTCAAAGTCGATACGCAAGACGCGCAAGCTAAAGAAAGCCAAACAGATATTGTCGTGCACAGTCGTTTTATGCATGCCAATCAGCCTATTAGTTTGGTAGAGGCCAAGCCATTGACTGGACGCACTCACCAGATTCGTGTGCATTTGGCTCATATCGGTCATGCTATCTTAGGTGATGACAAGTATCATGTCCACGATAAGTCAGGGGTTCATCGTTTATGTTTGCATGCATGGCGTTTAGATATTCCAGGCTATGAAACCATCACTGCACCGCTACCTGAAGATATTGCAGCCCTATTACCAGAAGGTACTAAGCTGCCTGAATAAGTGCTCACTATTATTTGAATAAATACCCAATCCTAATTTCAGACAAAAAGCTAAACCTGAGGGCTTAGCTTTTGAGTCGTCACTGCCTATCTACTACTCATTATCGTCATTTATCAAGGTCAATTTATGAGTGAATTACTCGTTAATCACACCCTCTCATCCTTTGTACCGTTGCTATCAACTACTAACAACTTAGCAGATAAAATGCTAATTATCTTCGATTGGGACGGTACATTGATGGACTCTATAGGGCTAATCGTGGAGTCGATGCACGTGGCTGGTGAGGCACATGGATTTATCACAACCGATCAAGCAGTCAAAGATATTATCGGTCTGAGTTTACTCACTGGAATAGAGATATTATATCCCAGTGCAACAATGGAGCAAAAGCTCGCGATTCAGCAAAGTTATAGCGAGTACTACATTCCCAACTGTCAGCATACGCCTTTTTTCCCTCACATAGAGGCTATGCTACAAGCTTTGCACCAGCAGGGTAAGCAATTAGCAGTCGCAACGGGCAAAAACCGCCGTGGTCTTGATAGGGTATTAGATGCGTCTCATAGCCAGCATTATTTTATCGACACGCGCTGCGCTGATGAGTCAGGATCTAAACCTGACCCACAAATGCTGAACGACATCTTGAATCAAACACAACAACAGGTATCTGATGCGGTGTTTATCGGCGATAGTATTTATGACATTCAGATGGCAAATAAAATTGGTATGACTAGCATTGCGGTGAATTATGGTACAGCCAGTAGTAAAGAGCTTGCCGCACAATTCCCTACTTATCAAGTAGATACGCCGCAAGCATTAGCTAAATTGCTATATATTTAGAGTAAAACGCTATAGATAACTACAATTAGCAAAAAAGGTTTATCGCTCTTAGCGACAAACCCTTTTTTTTGTTGAACACTCTGAAAATAATAATTATTTGTCTGTTGCTGCTTCAATATTTAAATCGTTGTCGGTCAATATAGAATCAGCTAAGTCACTAGCGTTTAATGCCGCATTCATCGATTCAAGATCAGTTAGGGTATTAAAACCTGATTCTGATACTTTTTCATCGTCGAGTTTATACTGGTACCAATTGCCCATGACTCCTGCCAACTCATCAAGACCTTCTTTTCTAAGGGCTGAAAATAGCTGAATAGAGCAGTCCAAGCCTAGCTTTTTTAACTCATTTCTGGTGTTAAGCAAGGCATTTTTAGAAGCACCATATTTGAGTTTATCTGCCTTGGTTAGCAAAATATGAACGGGTAATTCACCCGATTTTGCCCAATGTAACATTTGCTCATCGAAGAATTTGAGCGGATGGCGAATATCGGTTAGTAGAACCAAACCTGCAAGGCTTGAGCGTGATACTAAATACTCTTCTAACTCGACTTGCCATTCCTTTTTCATCTCGAGTGGCACGGCAGCATAACCGTAACCGGGTAAATCGACCAAGCGTCTGTCTGTCTCACCAATGCTAAAAAAGTTAATCATTTGTGTGCGACCGGGGGTCTTCGATGATCGCGCCAGTTGACGCTGATTGGTGAGCGCATTGATTGCCGATGACTTGCCAGCGTTCGAGCGCCCAGCAAATGCCACCTCAAATCCTGCATCAGGAGGACAGAGACGAAAAGTCGGTGCTGACGTCATAAACTCAGTTTGCTGAATACGCTGACGAGCTTTAGTATTAAATGCCGCATGCTCAGCGGCAACATCTGTAAACGGGGTACTCATAAATTGCTCATTAACATTCAAAAATTAAAAATAAGTTGAGATATAATAGAAGAAGTCTAAATAGGTAAAGATAACTATTGGACTCCCTAATAAGACGCTGCTAACAAATACGATGGTTAGATTATAGTACTATCAGTCTTGCTAATATCTTGGACTATTGCTGAAAATCAGAGTAGCAAAGAAAACAAGTTTGACCCAGCTAATCGCATTTTTTAGGTGTATTATTAGCTATATGGATATTGAGATATTCATTATAAACATCATACAAAGGTAGCATAACATTAAAGCGAGTATGCGCTTAGCAAAAATTATTGGCAATGCATTAACCTCTTACAAAAGCTAAGCTCAATAAAACTATATTAATATGACATATATTGTTACAATATTAAGTATCGTTAAGCAGGCTCTGTCATATATTAGGTAAGTTAAACACTGTAGAACTAAAGCATGAATGCGTTCTCTACTATCGACTGAAGGAGATATCTGATGCACTTGATCAATAAAATCGCTACTAAAGCAAGTCGTATTTTGGGTGTTAGTATCGCAGCGCTTATGCTTAATACTATGGCAATAAGCAGTGTTTCTGCTGCCGATATTCCAACGGTCTATAATAACTCATGTGCAGCCTGTCATGATAGTGGCGCGCTCAATGCACTCAAAAAAGGGGATAGTAGATGGCAACAGTTGAAGCAGAAAAAAGGTATGCCAGCCCTAATTAATTCTGTAAAAGGCGGTATGATTCAAATGCCAGCAGGTGGATTATGCAACAATTGTAGCGATGAAGAATATCGTCAACTTATAGAGTATATGAGCAAATAGGCGATGAGAAAATAAGTAGTATCTACAGTATCTACACACTTGATAAACAAGCTAGAAAAAGCGTGTAAGTTTAGGGAACTTTATGTGTTTTTGTTTTTACAAAAATAGAGTATACCGCTAAGTTGATAGAAAAACTGATGGATACTAGGATTAAGTAGGCAAATCTTATAAAGTCTTGCTATAATAATCACAAATAAACCCTAATATCCGTAAGTGCTTTAGGTCAGTTTGTAACTCAGACTTTGAAGTCGTGAATCGCTATGCTATGTAATAGGTTGGTTCATAAAGTTTAACGAGTATCTTGTAATACAACTACTTCAAGTTACACTCTTCCCAAACGATGCTTACGCCGATTTAGTAGGATTCATATCAATGAAAAAGCTAATTGTTGCTGCCAGCTTATGTGTTGCAAGTTTCAGCACACAAGCTGTTATTACTGTCCCTAAATATGACGTTAATGCAGGCAAAAAAATTGCAGAATCGGTCTGTGCTGCCTGTCATGGCATTGACGGCGTAAGCATCGTTCCAGCCCAACCTAATTTAGGGGGCCAAAACGTAAAATACTTATACAAACAGTTGGTCAACTTTAAGGCGGGCATGCGTGTAAACGGTCTTATGCAGTCGCAAGTTGCCAATTTATCACAGCAAGATCTTGCCAACGTTGCGGGGTATTATTCTAGTCAAGCGCCTTGGGGTGTCGGATTTGGTAATCCTGCAACTGCGCAAGAGGCGAGTAAGATATTTTTGGGTGGTGATAAATCACGTGGGGTTATTGGTTGCGCAGGCTGTCATGGTCCTGATGCAGCAGGTAATATATGGGCTGCATTTCCACGCTTAGGTGGACAGCATTCTGAATACATCGCCACTCAGCTCAAATTATTCCGTGCTGCTGGTCGTAATGACGATATTGATAGTCCAGATCAAAAGCGTGGCAATGATGCAAAAGAAGGGGAGCTTGGTATGATGCAAACCGTAGCATCTAAGCTATCAGATCATGATATTCGCATCTTGGCAGACTACGTGAGCGCTATTCACTAATTGACTCTTAATACTGATTTCTTATTTAATATTTGAACCCCGATTTCGGGGTTTTTTTATGATATATTTCACTGCATTATTGTCTCAATAAGAATCTGTTATTGTCAGTTCATACTATAGAAATTTATGTATTATTTGATTAAGTTTGTTTGTGAAAACGAAACAGACCTTATATATTATGGTTATTTACCTTTAGATTGTTTGGATTAAGATTATGATGATCCGTTATGCTTCTTATTTTATAGCAGCATTATTGCCGCTACTATTATTTCGTTGGTTTGCACCTACCTCAATTGGTGAAATTGATTTTTGGTTGTTATGGCTGCTGGCGATGGTAATAGTCTCTTTGCCAGTGATTTATGCAGAGATAGCATTGGCTTACCGTAGCGTTGATGCGCCACTGGCTGGAATGCAAAAGCTAACACGCGAAGCTGATGCCAGTCCGCTATGGCGTAGTTTTGGTTGGTTAGCAGCGTTGGTGTCTATCGTTATTGCGGCTCTTGTGATATCAGGAGCGAGTAGTGGTATTTTAGCGGCACTCACTGAGCTCAATAATGCGCCTGAATTACCAGTCTTTGCAATTGCGGCTGGTCTAATGGTGATTACCGTATTACTAAGCTTGCTTGGTGTTGCCCCGTTACCCATTGGCTTGGGATTAATGGTTGTTGGCTTAGTTTTGGGTCTAGCGAATGGGTTGCCAAATGTCGATTTTGCAATGACCAATATTAGTTTGAGTGAATGGGGACGTGCGGTTGCGCTTGCATTGGTCAGCGTTGGTGCAGGTACTGGTATATATTGGTTTGGTCAACATCTGGTTATAAAGCAAACCACAACAGCGGTAGAAGTTGGCAATCGAGAAGTATCTAACTCACAAACCCTTAATGAGTACCGCGCGACTAAATTAGTGTTACCAATCTGGGCGCTACAATTAATTATCGGTATGGTGGCGCTGTTTATAAGCGGTTTGACGTTGCCACCTATTGGACAGCTGCTATACTGGGTAGGCGTGTTGTTCGTTGCGAGTTACCTACTACATTATAGTACTCAGCAGTTAGCACATAAATTTGGTCTCGTATTGAGTTTGCTGATAACGTTAGCCATAGGCTTACTATTAGTCATCGCAATACCGACTTCTTTATTAGTGGCAGTATTGGTCATTATTAGTAGTGTAGCGGTATTACTGCTGTCCGTTTTTGCAGGATGGCGCATGAAAATTAGTCATTTGCGCAAGTCTTTAAACTTTGGTAATGAAGCACTCTATAATTTATGGCGAATAGCCATTCGTCTGATTGTACCATTGGCATTGATTTTAGCTTTAATAGGTTGGATTATGCAGTGGTTAAGCTAATGGGCAGTGACGTTCCACAGCCTCAGGCATCAAAAATGATAATGGTGTATTTGGCTTATGCTGAAGAAGCGCAGCGTCAGTATTATGTGACGCTACATATTAATGACGGTGCAACGATATACGAGGCGCTAGCGCAAGCTGGCTGGTTAGCGCAGTTCCCAAAGTTAGCATCATGGTGTGAGCAAGTAGCGACTATCAAAACACCGTCTGCTAAACTTTGGCATATAGGTATCTATGCGCAAAAGCAACCACTCAGTTATCAGCTGCAATCGCTAGATCGCATCGAAGTCTATCGTAGCTTGAACGCTGATCCAATGTCTCAACGTAAAAGCAAGGTGTCAGCGCAAAAGTAAAGTACAGGGTTGGATGACTGAACGATTAATGGCTACGATTAAGAGGCAGGTAAGTTCTCAACACCTTCAATACGATTGACTATACCATTAGTATCAAAGTATATAACCAGATGCTGGCTAGCATTGCTCACATCAGCGATACCTTTGCGGCGACCTTCGGTACCCGCTTGATAATCATAGATATAATCCCAACGATTAGGTGCTAGTGTGTCTCTGATAGCAGGGCTGCCAAGCAGATATAATACTTGGTTCTGATTCATACCGACTCGTAGCTTTTGGGCTTGAGTTTGAGTAATTGGCGTACCTTGTGGCAACTCAATTTTATAGACGCTAAATAGCGAACAGCCAGACATGACGAGAGTGGTGCTGAGTATTGCAGTGGCCATCAATGTGCGTAGAGTACTTGAATGGCTAAACATACGCTTATTAAGCGGAAGATAAGTTAACAGCTTTATCATGATAAGATGACTCATAAAAAATGGGTTAGGCTCGGTCAAGTGCAGCTAATGCAAGTCTTACCGGCAATCTTGGACAAATGATACGTCATTTACTTGCAATTGCCTACCACTTACGACATTATTTACTAAACACTACCTGATGCGCTTTATTATTGAGAGTACGAATCCATAGACTGGTCTTAATGCGATTAAATAATGGTAAGCTATCAGAATCAGCGTACTATGCTGATCTATCTTCTGTCAATAAAAAGCTATGTTCGATGCCGTTTGCAGACTATGTTTACCTTCGCATTACGACCAGTTAACAGCACAATTATTATTTTAAACAGCCGTCAACTGTTACCCTATAATCGTTATTTATACTGTATTTTTAATTTTATTTGCTAAGACTTAAACAGTCAAAAGGGATATTATGGCTTTTACCAATCAAGATTTACGTAGAGCGGGACTAAAAGTAACCTTACCGCGGATTAAGATTTTAGAGCTGCTTGAGCGAGCAGAGCTTCATCATATGAGTGCAGAAGAGGTGTATAAAGCCCTGATAGAGCAAGGTGAAGATGTGGGCTTAGCAACCGTTTATCGAGTGCTGACTCAGTTTGAGCAGGCTGGTATTGTTGAGCGTCATAACTTTGAAAATAATCTTTCCGTATTCGAGATTACCCAAGAAGAACATCATGACCATTTGGTTTGTGATGTTTGCGGCAAGATCATTGAGTTCCACAATGAGACTATCGAAGAAGAGCAGATTAAGGTAGCAGCAGAGCATGGCTTTAAGCTATCCGGTCATTCACTAGTGCTTTATGGTATTTGCAATAACCAAGCTTGTAAAGATAGCGCTAAATAACCTTACTCTATGATATAGTTGATTCTAAATAAAAAAAATATGTTTTAATATGACGCAAAACTGGTATAAATTTTTCTTGCTTGCTGTGCCTACGCAGACAGAGGCAGCAAAAAATGTATACTAGTCCTGCTGTATCTTTTTTATATTCAACTTACTACAATATTGGAAGTCATTAATTCTCTGCCATATCATTCATATATTAACCCATAAAAACAGCCCTTATATTGAACTGACCCCCAAAAGTTGTGTCCAACTTATGGGGGTCAGTTCAATATAAGGGCTGTTTTTGTTTTTTGAGTGTGCATTTTTAATAGAAATATTATCTCATATCTAGCGATAATCT
>JBBSUA010000017.1:0-14213 GCA_038235315.1 Pseudomonadales bacterium
ACCAGTTGCTCTAAGGTTAATACCTCATCACGTACCAATTGACACGCTAGCGCCATAAAAGTATCAAAGTTAGAGATGCCCGGTGTACTTTCCGCAAACGGGGCTTTTTTGGCAGTGGCATTTAAAGGTTCGTGATGACTACAGATGGCGTCGATAGTGCCATCTTTGAGACCACGACGTAGCGCCTTTTGATCCGTATTACTTCGTAGTGGTGGTAGTACGTAGGCCATAGCATTGAAGCCTTCCAAATTATCATCCGTTAAGTAAAGCTGATGCATTGCAACATCACAAGTCACGGGTAAGTTTTTATTTTTTGCCCAACGCATCAGCTCAACCGAAGACTTGCAAGACAATTGGCTAAAATGAGCGGCAATGCCTGTTTCCTCAACCATCAATAACTGAGTGGACAACGCTACCGTTTCGGCAATCCATGGAATACCTTGCAACCCATGATAAGAGGCAATATATCCCTCATGCGCCACCCCATCTTTAGATAAACTTTGCTCGTCAGGATAAAAAAATACTTTCATCCCAAAAGTTGCAGCATACTCCAAAGTGCGCAGCAATACTAAATCATTCGCAAAAGGTCTGCGGGCATTAGAGACGGCAATACAGCCGCCTTTTTTGAGACCCGCAATATTAGAAGGGTTCTCCCCTTTCAAGCCTTCCGTTAATGCACCAAGAATATGTAGATAGATACCACCGTCTTCAAGCGCACGTTCGCGCAACCCTTTTAGTAACGAACCGTTTTCTAGAATAGGATGGGTATCTGGTGGGATTACTACATGTAAAAACCCATTGGCACGCGCAGCCTTTCCTTCTGAGGCAAGCGTGCCATGCTGCTGCTGACCGGGCTCACGTAGGCGTGCGCACAAGTCTACTAACGGTGGTAGTAGCCACATTTCTTGTTCAGCTTGCCTGTTATCCAGCTGCTCTGTTACCGAACTTGGCAATGACTGTCTAAAAGAAGCCGGCAGTAAGTTCACTATTTGCGCTGACGTATGAGTCGTATTAATCATAAGCTGTGTTACCGTATAAATGAGTGAAATAAAAAAGTAAACGCGAACTCGCTAAAAGCAACCTGTTAAATAAAACTCACGCAATAATGCGTTTTTTGCTTTATTTAAGGGTTATCTTCTAACCGCTTGATGAGTGCGTTGTCCTTCCATAGCGAGTGATAACACCGCCATACGTATAGCAACACCATTACTGACCTGTTTTAAGATAACCGACTGCGCACCGTCCGCCACACTTGAGGCAATTTCAACCCCGCGATTCATAGGACCTGGGTGCATCACTAGCACATCAGGTTTAGCCATGGCTACCCGCTCTGGCGTAATCCCGTAATGCTTATAATATTCGCTTGATGAAGCCAATAACGGTGAACCAATACGCTCGTTTTGTATTCTTAGCCCCATGATGACATCACAATCAGTCACACATTCGTTCATATCTTCATAAACGGTCACACCAAAACGCTCAATACCCTTAGGTAACAAAGTTCGTGGTGCGATAACCCGTATGTCTTTTACGCCTAAAGTTTGCAATGCGCTAATATCTGAGCGGGCTACTCTTGAATGCTTAATATCACCAATGATAGCAACTGATAACGCTTCAAACGGACGCGGTGCTTCACGATGAATGGTCAACATATCGAGCATACCTTGAGTAGGATGCGCATGCCAGCCATCGCCACCGTTGATAATAGCAATGTCAGGAGTGACTTCCGTCGCCATAAAATGCGCGGCACCTGAAGCGGAATGACGTACGACAAAGATATCAGCTGTCATTGCTTGCAAATTCCACAATGTATCGCGTAAGCTTTCCCCTTTTTTAGTGCTAGAGCGCGCAATATCGATATTTAGCACGTTCGCACCAAGACGCTTTTCCGCCACTTCAAAGGTCGTACGCGTACGCGTCGATGGTTCAAAAAATAAATTCATTACCGTACAGCCATCGAGTTCAGGACGATTAATCAGCTGATTGTTATCATCAATAAACGTTTCTGCTTTGGCGATGATGCGCTGCAATTGTGCTTTGTTTAGACCCTCTACTCCCAAAAAATGCCGGATACTACCGTCAGCATTCAATTGTGGGCGACTTAATGAAGTATTAAGCCTTTCATGGATAGTATCTGTATCAAATGTGGTGTACTCAGACGTTGAGCCTATATTTTTTTTACTGCTACTTATAGAATTTGGCATGGTGGTAAGTCTTTATTATGGGTTTATATCAGGTAAGACGTAGGAATTTATGTACTTATTGTCATAATCATAGGTATAGATACAGGGACATTTTGACACTTATTTGTTACACTTTACCGCAGTTCTACCAGTAGTATAGATAGCTGAGTCCTATAAAAATAACCCTATCGAAAATAATATCAAACAAGCTTTATAAACTTGCGAATAATACTCATAGTGTAGCTGATTTTATAGTCAGTACAAAGATAACGTACAGCCTAATTTAGGCTACTTGTTTGCTTAGCCAGTTAGTAGACCCAGTTAATAGAGCTTGTCTTCTACTCTAGTTATTTTAAACTATATCCAATCAGGAATCCTTATGACAACCTTAGCACATTACTTAAATACCCATTCATCAAACCCTGCGGTAAGTGACGTTATCGTCACTATTACTGACGTTGGTAAGACCATCTCACAGTTACTTAGAAAAGGTGCGCTAGCAGATATTTTAGGTGAAGCAGGCAACCAAAATGTCCAAGGTGAGGAACAAAAGAAGCTTGATGTACTTGCCAATGATTTATTATTAGATGCTTTAGCAAGTGATCCACATTGCGCAGGGGTTGCGTCAGAGGAACTTGACAATACCACTCCTGCTAATGTGGATGGCAGCCTGCTAGTACTGTTTGATCCCCTTGATGGCTCATCAAATATTGATATCAATATGGCAGTGGGTACTATTTTCTCTATTCTACCTTATCAACGTCAAGGTCAAAGTAGTGAAGATAAAGATTTTCTGCAAGCAGGCAATCAACAGGTGGCTGCAGGTTACTTATTATATGGTACTTCTACAATGTTAGCGCTAACGATAGCGGACAGTGTGGTTATGTTCAGCTTAGATCCTGATAGTGGCGACTACTTGTTGGTAGAAGATAACGTACAAATTGCCGCCGATACTAGCGAGTACTCAATCAATAGCTCAAATTATCGCTATTGGCGCGCGCCTATGCAACAGTATATTGACGAGCTCATCGCTGGCGAGGCTGGCGTACGTGGACGTGATTTTAATACCCGTTGGGTGGCCGCTATGGTCGGCGACGTGCATCGCATTTTATGTCGTGGCGGTCTATTTACATATCCTTTTGATACTAAATATGCTCATAAAGCTGGTAAGTTACGTTTGATGTATGAAGCCAATCCGATGAGTCTATTGATTGAACGCGCAGGCGGCAGTGCCACTGATGCCACTAATCGTATTTTAGATATCGAGCCTACAGATATTCATCAACGCGTACCTGTCGTACTCGGTAGCAAGAACGAAGTTGAGTATGTCAAAAATTTGCATCTCCAGTATGAAGATAAATAAGCATAATTATTTATAACCGCTATTTTAATTTTGAAGCAGTTTACTATGATATTAGATTACATCGATCCAACGACAGTCATTACCTCTGATAAAAATCAAACGGTAAAGTTGGCTAAAGCTTTATTGACTCAAGCGCGCCTGCGTAAAAAGTATGGTCAAACGATACTGGAAGGCACACATTTGATTGATGCCGCATTACGTAGCGATTATCCCTTTATACAAATCTTGGTAGCACAGTCGGCAATTACGCATCCTGAAGTACAGCAAATATTGAGCCGCTTAACAACGGATATTAGTGTGTTGACCTTGTCAGACTCACTTTATAAAAACATCCGTAGCTTAGGCGCAGGTATTGATGTTATGGCCATTATCAAGATATCAGAGCCAACGTTGCCAGTAATTACTGATGACTGTCTCATTCTTAATGATGTGCAAGATAGCGGCAATGTTGGCACTCTGCTACGTACTGCCGCAGCGGTTGGTATTAATAATATACTGTGTACCAGTGCCACTGCCCAAGCATGGTCACCAAAGACCTTACGTGCCGGTATGGGCGCACAGTTTGCACTGACTATCTATGAAGGGCTCAGCATTACAGATATTTTAGCAAAGGTAGAAACACCATTGTTTGCCACTAGCTCACATACTGATACGTTAATATATCAGCATGATTTACGCGCACCAATTGCTTGGATTATGGGTCATGAAGGTCAAGGCGTTTGCGATGAGCTAATGCAATGCGCCACCCCCATTGCGCTACCACAGCCTAACGGTCAAGAAAGCCTAAACGTTTCTATCGCTGGTGCTTTGTGTCTTTATGAGACTTTGCGTCAACGTAGCTATAGTTAAAATATCGTAAAAACACTATGGTGCTGCTGGCATAAGCTTTTACACATAAAAATCCCCCTATCAATTTTTCGTTGATAGAGGGATTTTTATTTAACTACAATCTAACTAAGCTTTTGCTAAGCTAAACTTAAAGCTTACTGGTCATCTCAGGGAGCGCTGCGAATAAATCCGCTTCTAAGAAATAATCAGCTACGCTAGCAATTGGCGATTCTGGATCGTTATTGATAGCTACGATAACTTTAGAATCTTTCATACCTGCCAAATGCTGAATAGCACCTGAGATACCCGCCGCAATATATAAGTCTGGCGCAACGATTTTACCCGTTTGTCCGACCTGTAAATCATTGGCCACATAACCTGCATCTACTGCAGCACGTGACGCTCCAATTGCAGCGCCTAATTTATCTGCTAAAGGCTCGATATATTTAGTAAAGTTCTCGCCATTAGCTAAAGCACGACCACCAGAGACCACAATTGAAGCTGACGCTAATTCTGGACGATCAGACTTGGCCATCTCTTCATTTACGAAGGTTGATTTGCCAGAATCCTGTACATTATCAATCGCCTCAACCGTTGCTGAACCACCTTCTGCTGCAACAGGATCAAAAGCCGTTGCACGTACCGTCATCATCACTTTGCTTTCTGATGTCTTGACAGTGGCAGTGGCATTACCTGCGTAAATAGGACGCTCAAAAGTTTGTGGATCTATCACTGCTGTGATTTCTGACAACATGCTGACGTCAAGTAGGGCAGCAGCACGTGGCATAAAGCCTTTACCAGTAGTAGTGGCAGGAGCTAGAACATGGCTATAATCGCCTGCAATATCTACAACTAATAACGCGATATTCTCTGCCATCTGATGCTCATATACCGCATTATCGGCTAAGAGGACTTTAGTTACGCCTTGCACTTTTGCAGCTGCATCAGCTGCTGCTTGGTTACCACTACCAGCCACTAATACATGTACATCGTCACCTATCTGCTTAGCGGCGGCGATAGTATTTAGGGTTGCCTTTTTTAGACTGGCATTGTCATGTTCTGCATACACCAAAATTGCCATTGTTTTTATCCTTTATATATTCGTGTCGTCTATTCGTATGATCATCTATTAGCTTAAATGACTTTAGCTTCATTTCTTAGCTTGTCGATTAATTCATCAACTGACTTGACGGTAATACCAGCCTTACGCTCAGCAGGTGGCTCAACTTTGATAATTTCTTGCTTAGAGGTCATATCTACCCCAAAGTCAGCCGGTGTCTTTTCATCAAGAGGCTTTTTCTTCGCTTTCATGATGTTAGGCAGCTTAGCGTAACGTGGCTCGTTTAGACGTAGATCAGTAGTGATAACAGCAGGCAGACTAAGTGCTACTGTTTGCAAACCACCATCTACTTCGCGAGTGACGTTTACTTTATCGCCCTCGACTTTCACTTCTGAAGCGAATGTACCCTGACCAATACCCATCAACGCAGCCAGCATTTGACCCGTCTGGTTATTATCGTCGTCAATAGCTTGCTTGCCTAATAATATAATATCAGTGCTTTCAGACTCAGCAATGCTTTTTAAAATTTTAGCAACTTGTAATGGATAAGGCTTATCATCAGTGACTACTAAAATGCCACGATCAGCACCTAATGCTAATGCCGAACGAATCTGCTCTTGTGATTCTTTGGGGCCTATTGAAGCGACAATAATCTCATCAATGACACCCGCTTCTTTTAGGCGAACCGCTTCTTCAACAGCAATTTCATCAAATGGATTGATAGACATTTTGGTGTTAGATAGATCCACACCAGAGTTATCCGCTTTGACACGAACTTTCACGTTATAATCAATGACACGCTTGACCGCGACTAATGCTTTCATACGTTCCTCGTTTATTAATATTATGAATTAAAAGATTAACAATTAAATATTGTTGAATGGCTATCATTTAGAGCGTTACTTATAAAGCGTTACTTAAAAATGATAACTTGATGGAATGAAGACTTCATTGGTAAACACGTAAAAAACTCATTTATATAGTGAATTGAGTCTTATTCATTTACTATATTCAGTCTCACTACAATTTATTAGACTTAACTATCTTGCGCGAGCAGACTTATAAGGTCAAGACAACGCCGTGAATAACGGGTCATAAATTTGTCACTATTTTTTGACAAATATCCTTGAGTTTCTAAATCTAATGCCTTTTATCTTCTTAGTTTTAGCTAGTGCTACCTTTATAACATTGCTAGAGCTGTGTTTGCTTAACATTTTGTTATTATTTATCGCATTGTAATGATTTTCAAGGTGCTACTTTAGTGGTAGCCTGAGTAGGCGGTATCAATAAATCACTGTCTCGTATATCGTCGAATAATGACCAGTCTGGTGTATTATCATCATTTTTTATCACACTCATATCCCCAGTAGTTTCCATAATGACTGCAAATATCTCAGACTTAGACTTGATACCGTTTTTACGGAGCACCTCCTGTACATCGCTAGTACTCAGATTGGCCTCTTTTAAATTATCCCAAAAATACTCACCGTGTGCCATTAAGATAATAGGTTGGTTATCGAGCAAAGCCTTCAAGGGCTTGATTTGACGGCGAATGAGCGAAACCAGTGCTTGTAACAAAAACAGCATCCCAACAGCAAACAGACCTTGAAGTAGCGATGTCGAACTTGATAGTACTGTTGAGGCCAAGATACTACCTATACCTACAGTCATTGCAAAATCATAGCTTGAGAGTTTAGAGAAACTACGCAATCCACACTTTCCTCCCTGTCATTTATATTTGTGAGCTTTCATTACTATAGACCAGTCAATGATTAGTAGGCAGTGCTTTATTTTAAAAACATCGAAATACACTTTACTCAAAAATTTAACAAAAAAAAGCAACCTAATAAGAGGTTGCTTTTGGGATACAGTCTAAACAATATATTTTTATTAAGCAAAGTAATCTAGCGTGTAGATAATCTTTTTCAGATAAGGTTTGCTGATAGTTCAGTCAACCTTAGAGAAGTAAGATTAAATAGCTTCGATTTGCTCAGCTTGTGGGCCTTTTTTGCCATCACCTAAGATAAAAGACACTTTTTGGCCTTCAGCTAGGGTCTTAAAACCGCCACCTTGGATAGCGCTGTAGTGAGCAAAAACGTCTTGTCCGCCATTGTCTTGAGCGATAAAACCAAAACCTTTAGCTTCATTAAACCACTTTACAGTGCCTTCAACTTTATCTGACATAAATTTTCCTAACTCTTTAACTGTTGGCGAGACGTATGTCATCACCGATTAATTGATAAATACTTATTCCATTTGTCAGCAGAATGCTTAAACTAGAATCCACAATATATCGTGATGATATCTTGCTTTTTTTGTCTCAAACCTCATAAGTACGGTCTTAGTATAGCAGCTTTTATTATCAATGGAATACTAAATTAGAAAATTTTTTAAATAGTTGAGCTGCTTATTAATAGACTTATGTAAAGATTATTAACCATAATTTTATTATTATAATCATTATTATTTTAGATAAATTATCTAAAAACTTACTTTTAAGCAGGCAATGGTAGCCATGGGGACGTAAGCACTAATAGACACAGTGCAAAGAATATAAGTGCGAATGATTGACTGTAAGCAATGTATTTGGACGGTACTATCAGATCTTCAGGAGAATCCGGAATTCCTCGAAGCTTGAGCAAACGCGTACCATAGATCCAACCAAAAACAGTATAGATACCGTAAGCAGCAGGCACGGCAACAGCAAGCGGAGTGAATTCTATAACGTACAACATCACCACCGAGACGAAAAACCAAGCCGTATCTAATAAGGAGCTTATTTGAAATAGTTTGGATTTGGGTAGCTTGCCATCGGTACGCTTAAGCATCTCCCCTTCTGTCCATATAAGTACAGCAACTACGGCGCTAAACACAAGATATGCGAACTGCGGTGTTAACCAGTCAGGATTTGATATTTGCACAACACACAACCTATAATTTGGGAATGAAATAATCAGTAAAGTAACTATCAGCTTGTTCAGTACAATACTGGATGTTTATATAAGGCAGATATACCTATCTTTCAAGTCCATTCATCACTCCATACAAGACACTTCTGTTCAGCTACTATAAAAAAACCTATGCTATCAGATAGATAGCATAGGTAATAATTATTTTACGACAATCAATTGAAGCGATAATTCAGTCTTATATCGATATGCTTAGTTTTTGTCTTTATCAATAATCTTGTTACCACCGATCCAAGGCATCATACCGCGCAATTTGGCACCCGTTAATTCGATTTCGTGCTCAGCATTGTTACGACGACGTGCAGTCATTGATGGATAGTTAGTCGCACCTTCGCTGATGAACATTTTGGCGTATTCGCCTGATTGGATGCGTTTAAGTGCATTGCGCATCGCTTCGCGTGATTGTTCATTGATGACTTCAGGACCAGTCACATATTCGCCATACTCAGCGTTATTACTGATTGAATAGTTCATGTCAGCAATGCCGCCTTCGTACATTAAGTCAACGATAAGCTTAAGCTCATGTAAGCACTCAAAATACGCCATTTCTGGAGCATAGCCGGCTTCTGTCAAAGTCTCGAAGCCCATTTTTACTAACTCTACAGCGCCACCACAAAGAACAGCTTGTTCACCGAATAAGTCGGTTTCAGTCTCATCTTTAAAAGTTGTCTCGATAATACCTGAGCGACCACCACCAACACCAGCAGCATAAGATAATGCCAGTTGCTTAGCTTGACCCGAAGCATCTTGGTAGATGGCGATAAGATCAGGAATACCACCGCCTTTAACGAATTCTGAACGAACGGTATGACCCGGTGCTTTTGGAGCAACCATGATAACGTCAAGATCGCTACGCGGTACTACTTGGTTGTAATGAATCGCAAAACCATGAGCAAAAGCTAAGGTTGCGCCTTCTTTGATGTTTGGCTCAATCACGTCGTTATAAAGCTCTTTTTGAAACTCATCAGGCGTCAAAATCATGATTACATCAGCTGCGGCTACTGCGTCTTGCGCTTCTGCAACTTTTAGACCCGCATTTTCAGCTTTTTTCCATGAGCTAGAATTTGCACGTAGACCAACGGTGACGTCAACGCCAGATTCTTGCAGGTTCAACGCATGGGCGTGGCCTTGTGAGCCATAACCGATAATAGCGACTTTTTTGCCTTGGATAATAGAGAGATCACAATCTTTGTCATAAAAAACGTTCATAAATAGAGTCCTTTTCCTCAATCATGGAGAGCCATGGATAGTAAATGCTTATCTTGCGCCATTAAATGGATTAACAGTACAGAAAATAAGCTTAGTAGTAGATTTGAATAAAACAGTAATAAAATAATGAAATTAGAGGCTTAACGTTTTTTCACCGCGAGCGATACCGATGACGCCAGAACGTACCACTTCTAAAATACGTTCACGCCCAAGTACATCAATGAATCCATCGAGCTTAGCGGTATCACCAACGATTTGAATGGTATATATATTGGCATTCACATCGACTATTTGCGCGCGAAAAATATCTGCATTGCGTTTGATCTCTTCACGAACGCCGCCCGTTGCACGAACTTTGATCAACATCAGCTCACGCTCGACGTGTACGGTATCAGATAAGTTAAGTACTTTCACCACTTCAATCAACTTATGCAGCTGTTTAGTAATCTGCTCCATTTTTTCAGGTGAGGTAATAGTGGTCAACGTTAAGCGTGAAATACTTGCCTCATCTGTGGGAGCCACGTTTAACGTCTCGATGTTGTAACCACGCTGAGAGAACAAACCAACCACTCGTGACAACGAACCCGCTTCGTTTTCCATCAATACCGAAATCAAATGTCGTTGCATTACGTGCGCTCTCCTTTGGTTAACCACATATCACGCATCGTCTGTCCGGCGATTTGCATCGGATAGACATGCTCATTACGATCGACATAAACATCGATAAATACTAGCTTATCTTTCATAGCCATCGCTTCAGCTAACTGCGCTTCCATAGTTTCAGGGTCAGTAATTTTGATACCGACATGACCATAGCTCTCAGCTAGCTTTACAAAGTCTGGTAATGAATCCATATAAGACTGCGCATGACGACCTTCATACAGCATGTCTTGCCACTGTTTAACCATACCTAGCTGCGCATTATTTATGTTCAAAATTTTGACTGGCAAATTATACTGAAGGCACGTTGACAACTCCTGAATATTCATTTGAATAGAGCCTTCACCAGTAATACAAACGACATCGCGCTCAGGCAAGGCAAGCTTGGCTGCCATCGCATAAGGCAAGCCTACACCCATAGTACCAAGACCACCTGAGTTCAGCCATTGACGCGGCTCTCTATAAGTATAATAAAGCGCAGCAAACATCTGATGCTGACCGACATCACTAGTGATGATAGCGTTGCCATCCGTTACTCTACATATTGCTTCCACCACACTCTGTGGCTTAATGCCATTTTCAGTGCTGGTGTCGTAACGCAAACCATGACGCTTACGCCATTCATTAATCTGCGACCACCAATCTGTTAATGCAGGCTGATCTAATTCTTTATCAGTACCTATTATCTCTAACATATCACTCAATACGGACTTTACATCACCAACGATAGGAATATGAGCAAAGATAGTTTTTGAGATAGAGGTAGGATCGATATCAATATGAATGATAGTGGCATCTGGACAGAATTTTTTGACATTGTTGGTTACACGATCATCAAAACGTGCCCCAACGGCTAAAATAACATCCGCATGATGCATACTCATATTTGCTTCATAAGTACCATGCATACCGAGCATACCTAGGAACTGCTCATCAAAGCCATCAAAAGCACCCAAGCCCATTAGAGTATTAGTCACGGGTAGGTTCAAGCGATGAGCAAGATCTCTAAGCTCCTCATGAGCATTACTCCAAATGACCCCACCACCTGAATAAACGACTGGGCGCTTAGCTGCTAGTAGCGTCTCAACCGCTTTTTTGATTTGGCCACTATGACCTTTTACGGAGGGTTGATAAGAGCGGATAAATACTTCTTCAGGATATTCGTAAGCGAACTTTTCGCTCGGCGCCGTCATATCTTTAGGCACATCAATAACTACCGGCCCTGGTCGACCAGATTTAGCGATATAAAAAGCTTTTTTGACGATTCCAGGGATTTCACTGGGATGACGTACTTGAAAACTGTGTTTAACGATTGGGCGTGATACCCCAATCATATCCGTCTCTTGAAAGGCATCTTCACCGATTAAGCTACTAGGTACTTGTCCTGCAATGACGACCATCGGTACTGAATCCATAAACGCAGTTGCAATGGCGGTTACCGTATTTGTGGCGCCTGGACCTGATGTCGCTAGCACGACGCCAGTGTTACCGGTTACGCGTGAGTAAGCATCTGCCATATGACCGGCTGCTTGCTCATGACGCACCAAAATATGCTCAATCTTTTCTTGTTGAAACAAGGCATCATAAATATGCAGAACAGCGCCGCCTGGATAGCCAAAAATATATTTGACGCCTTCATCGGTCAGTGATTGTACTAGCATCTCAGCGCCAGACATCATCACTGGCTGATCGCCACCTTCAGCGAGCAGTTGCTGTTTTTCTTTGAAATGTTTGGCGGCATTACCCGTTTGAGTACGTCCAGTCATGTTTGGACTTTGCGTGGTTTGCGTCACTGTCATCACCTTTTTTTTGCGGCGCGGACTTGCACTATTTTCTGAGTAGTCAACTATAGGTAGCTAGATAGCTTGCTATAATTTCGTACTCAACCAAACAAAGTGCTAGTCGTTGTCTATATCAAGAATGTGTGCCCACCATGCCAAAGTATCGCTGTTTTATAAGACAGCACGCTACTCAAACATAGCAATCTATATGATCAGTGTTTTGATAGGAGGTTATCGAGATACGCAGACAAGATGCGATTGCATCTATAAAGAAGCTTATTATTTATTAACATGCAATTGTATTGAACCATTAAATTAACATTGACGCTAACAATAGCGAAAATCACATGGCTATGGATGGACAATGTAGCGCTTTGCGCGATACTTAATATCATCACTGCCATGTTTAATATTCAACACATTAAAATAATAAGTTTATCTTAGTCATTGTAGACCGATAAGTCCGGAAACAAGGCATAAAAGTTAATAATCGTTACGATCACTAGTTTTACTATGCGCTTGTCACAAAGAAGGTAAATCCATTAACCTACCGATAAGCAGTCAATAGAACTTACTTTCAAGTGTTACGGCAATATCATAAAAGCCGCTCACTGACCAACAGTTATCATATTCGACGGTTTGATGGCTATTGTCAAGAAAAACTTATGAAACCCAACCCCAACTATCGGTTATTAAATATCAGCAGCTTACAGGACACCATCATCATTCAACCACTGAAATGACAGCAACCATTTTTGAGGCAATATTATTTATACAAAAGCGCTTATTTGTGAATACTTAACACCTATTAATTATTTTTTGCTAAAATCAGGCGTTACTGTATTGGCATTGCAAACAATATAGATATATGATGTTAATTCATAAACATGCACATTCGTTTTTTAATTGGAAGGATAGCTACAATGGCATATGTACTTACGATGAATACCGCTGCCAAGCTGCTTGTTACCCTAAGTACAACGTGTATGCTGGCGTTAACCATGAATGCTAGCCATGCTATTCAGGTTTATAAGTCTGTTGGTACTCATGGCGAAATAAAATATAGCCAGTATGCGCCACAAAATGGTAGAAATGTTGAAGTGATTGAGTTTCGTAGTGATGGAAGACAAGCCAGCACAGGACAAATGGCAGGCAAAACAGATGCCAATCAAGATACCAATACACCAAGTCCTGAAGAACAGCGAGTCGCGCAATTAGAGGCAAAAATTAAAGAGCAAGATGCAAATGCAAATGCGCAACGCTGTCAGTCACTACGTAACAATTTGACCAATTTAAACGTGGGTGGACGTATCTATGAGATGGATGCTAGTGGTCAACGCCAATACCTAGATAGTCGTTCAATTGAGTTAAAGCGTGAGCGCGTCCAACAAGCGATTGGGCAGTATTGCAATAGCTAGCAGAACTATCGCTAACATTTTTGCCTCGCACGACTCCTTTTCAACAGAGTAGTGACTCCATCACGTGACGAATGGCCATAGGCATATCTTGTGCTTGTAGGCCACGCTGCCCGATAAGCAGAGAGATATCGTTACTAATTTTATCTAATCGCTTATCCACTAATAGATCTCCTGCCATTCCGTGAATGAGTACAGCTTGACGTAAGCTACGCTGATCTCCTCCCAAGTCCTGCTGTGCAATTAATCCTGCGGTTACTCCAGACAACACATCTCCCATACCTGCTGTTGCCATACCCGCATTACCAACACCACAGACATATACCTGCTCTTGCTTTACACCCTGCTCTAGCACTAAGGATCCTGACCCTTTAAGCACCCAATCGCCACCATAGATATCAGCACATTGCTTTATGGCTGCTAGCCGATCCGTTTCTACTTCTACAATTTTTTTATCTAATAAGTGCGCGGCTTCACCACTGTGCGGTGTAAAGCAAACTTGGCTAGATTTACTATATTCTCGTAACTCAGTTACCAGTTGATGCCGATCTGCTTGTAACGATGCTAAATGATATAAACCATCCGCATCGATAACTATAGACTTATCTTGCACCATAGCTGTTTGAACGTAGCTTACAAATAACTTCTTTGCAGTATCATCGCGACCAAGACCCATGCCTATCGCAACAACACTTGCCTCTTTAATCAGATTTTTTATGCCGTCCTGATCATGCAAATCAATAGT
>JBBSUA010000018.1:0-13775 GCA_038235315.1 Pseudomonadales bacterium
GGTATGTCATTTCATGGCGGCTTGATTGGCGTGATGTTAGGTATGCTATTCTTTGCGCGTAAATATAAAAAAACCCCTTTTCAAGTGCTTGATTTCATTGTTCCCTGCGTACCAACGGGTTTGTTATTTGGACGAATAGGTAACTATATCAATGGCGAACTATGGGGTCGGGTTTCTGACGGTGGTTATAATTGGCTCACCTTTTTCCCGCAAGCCGCTAGTTTCGATTCTAAACTATTACAGACCAATCCTGCTTTGCAAGATTTAGTGACTGAGGTCAACGGTCAGTATTTATTACCTCGCCATCCCTCACAATTGTATGAAGCGCTTGCCGAAGGATTGTTGTTATTTCTCTTTCTATGGTGGTACTCATCGAAGCCGCGCCCACGCATGGCAGTGACTGGTGTCTTCATGTTAGGTTATGGTTTCAGCCGCTTTATCATTGAGTTTTTCCGTCAACCAGACGTCGACCAAGGATTCATCTTATTAGGTTGGATGACCAAAGGGCAAATACTAAGTGCACCTATGATTCTCATTGGTCTGTTCTTGATAGGTTATGCTTACAAACGTGGAATTTATGACTGGGGTAAGCAATCCGCTTATTAAAAATTGAGCGCTATCATTAATAATGTGAAAGAGCACTTTTATGATTAACAGCAATTGCAATAATAGTAATAATGAGCAGGCTTATCTTGATCTGCTTCGTCACGTTCTCAACCATGGCATTGAAAAGGGGGATCGTACAGGCACCGGTACGCTCAGTCACTTTGGCGCACAGCTGCGTTTTGACTTAGCGTCAGGATTTCCGCTACTGACCACCAAAAAGGTGCACTTTAAGTCAATCGCCTACGAGCTACTATGGTTTTTGAGTGGTAGTACGCATGTGGATTATTTGCAGCAGCACAATGTGCGTATTTGGAATGAGTGGGCAACGGCGGCGCAAACAGCGCGCTTTAATCGTCCTGAAGGTGACTTAGGTCCTATTTATGGTCATCAGTGGCGCAATTACGGTGCTAGCAAACGCGATGATGGCAGTTATAATCATGATGGCATCGACCAAATCACTAACGTTATTGAGCAAATAAAAATTAATCCTAATTCACGGCGCTTGATTGTTTCTGGTTGGAATCCTAGTGAAGCGGAACAAGTTGCACTCCCCCCTTGCCATACAATGTTTCAATTTTTTGTAGCGGATAATAAATTATCTTGCCAGCTCTATCAGCGCTCAGCCGATTTATTTTTAGGCGTACCGTTTAATATTGCCAGTTATGCGCTGCTCACTCATATGGTTGCTCAAGTTTGCGACTTAGAAGTCGGTGAGTTTATTTGGACGGGTGGCGATTGTCATATTTATCAAAACCATCGCGCGCAAGCTGAATTACAGCTGACACGTGCGCCTTTAGCTTTGCCGACTTTAACGCTAAACCCTACTATCAAAGATATCTTCGCTTTTGAGTATGATGATATTAGCGTCGAGGGTTATGAGTCGCACCCTGCTATTAAAGCTATGGTTGCGGTCTAACACATTTTTTACTTTTGTCGTGACAATAAATTAATAAAGAGGAATGTCCATGAGTTATGCCAATGTCCAAGTTGCCCAGATCGCAGCTATCAGTAGCAATCGCTGTATTGGTAAAGGTAATGACTTACCGTGGCATATCTCAGCAGACTTACAACATTTTAAGCAGCTGACTACCCGTCAAAATCAAGACGCTCAAAAAGACAATGCCATTCAAGGCATTGTCATTATGGGTCGCAAAACTTTTGAGTCGATGAATAGTAAGCCTTTACCGAAGCGGATTAGCTTTATTATCACCACTCAATTGGATTATGCTAAGCAAAAGGGTCTCGAAGGTAGAGACAACGCTTATGTGGTGCATAATTTAGATGATGCCTTGACCCAAGCAGCAAGTCTTGCTCATGGCGCGCACTTAGAGACTATTTGGGTCATTGGCGGTGAGCGAGTATTTAATGAAGCGATGATGTATACCGATCGTATTGAGCTGACGCATGTTGATACCACAATAAATGATGGTGACGCTTTTTACCCTGAGCTACCCAGTGACCTTGACATCACAGAAGAATCTGAGCAAATGCATGATGATAAAAGTGACTTAGATTATCGGTTTGTGACATATCAAAAAAAAGCCGCTGATTAGTAGCGACTCGTGCAATGTGTATATCAAAAGAGCCTATTTATATAGGCTAGCTATAAGCGAGAGTGACAATGTAGTCGTTTTGCTACGGGCAGACCATGCTACTCATGCAATACTTTATAAACTGTTTTTGCAAGCACAGGTCCAATACCTGTCACTCCTGCCAGCTCTTGCTGTGATGCACCAAGCAATTGTTGCAGACCACCGAAATGATTGAGTAAATCGCGACGGCGCTTCTCTCCCAGACCCGGAATAACTTCTAATACCGATGACGACCGACGCTTATCACGCTTTTTACGATGCGCAGTAATCGCAAAACGATGCGCCTCATCACGAATATGCATGAGTAAATGCAGCGCTTTACTATCCATCGGCAAGTCAAGCGGCTCATGATCTAAGAAATGCAGAACTTCCAATCCAGCCTTACGCCCTTCACCTTTAGCAACCCCAATTAATAAAGTATCACCAAGGATATTTAACTCAACGAGTACCTCTTTTGCCATACTTAGCTGACCTTTACCACCATCAATCAATAACAAATCTGGTAACGGCTGTTTTTTATATCGGCGAGTTAGTACTTGTTTCATCGCCGCGTAATCATCGCCGCCTACAATATCGTGAATAGCATATTGACGATAATCACGTCTGCGCGAGCCGCCTTGATCGAAGACCACGCAGCTACCAATCGTCGCCTCGCCCATTGTATGTGAAATATCAAAGCATTCGATACGATCAATAACTCGATCTGTGACGTTTGCTAGCACATCTTTAAGAGCGCCAAAACGAGCATGTAATTCTAAATAGTCACCTAGTTTAGTCTTTAACGCATTATTAGTATTCAAGGTTGCCAAATCTAGCCATTCAGCACGGTGTTCACGTACGCTAGTTTTTATAACGACTTTGCTCCCGAAGTGAGTTGCTAACGCTTCACTCACCGCCATTTGATCGGGTAGCTCATGACTTAACATAATCTCAGCGGGCAAATCATCGGTTACCTGAAAGTAAAACGACATAATAAAAGCAGATAAGTTGTCCGCTAGAGGCTCACTACTATCCACATCAGGAAAATAGTTCTTACCACCCAGTACTCGCCCGCCACGCACGGTAAGGACGTTCACAGCGGTCATCCCTGCTTGACTAGCAATAGCGATAACATCGGCTTCACCCTGAATAGTATAAACAGCTTGCCGCGCTTGAACTTCGCGTAACATTGACAGCTGATCACGATAAAAGACTGCTTTTTCAAAGTCTAGCTCTTCAGCCGCACCTTCCATTTTTTCAATTAATGCGCTATGAATATCACTAGAGTCACCCTTTAAGAAGCGAATAGTATTATTCACATCCTCAGCATAATCCTCAGCAGTCACTAAACCCACACAAGGTGCGCGGCAACGCTTGATTTGATACTCTAAACAAGGGCGTTTGCGCTGTTTAAAAAAGGTATTGGTACATTGGCGCATTTGAAACATTTTTTGCATCAAAACTAGCGTCTCTTTTGCCGCATGCGCAGAAGGAAAAGGTCCAAAGAACCGTCCTTTTTGATGATTGCCTTTACCACGACCATACGCCAAACGCGGATACGGTTTGTCCGCTGAAATGAATACATATAAGTAAGATTTATCATCACGCAGCATCACATTATAAGGCGGACGATATTCTTTGATCAGATTCTGCTCAAGTAATAACGCTTCAGTCTCACTACGAGTAATGATGGTTTCGATATTATGAATACGCGCAACCAATGCCCGTGTTTTAGGGTGATCAATCGTTTTTGCGAAGTAGCTATTAACGCGACTTTTAAGGGATTTAGCTTTGCCAACATATAAAATATCACCATTTTTACCAAGCATTTTGTAGACGCCTGGCAAATTTGGTAAACGTTTAATGAGGTGCTTAAGACGAGCTTGCTTATCATCTTTGTTATCGACGACAGTGGACGCTGAGACATTAACCATAAAAGTAATCTTAAAAATACTTGAACACCCTTATTTATGGGGTGATAGTGACCGTTTTACAAGAACAACCCTGTTTAGCGCTTATCTCAAAACATGAGGGATGACATCCTAAAATCTCATAGTAAAACCTAGATACGATTTAACAGGATATTAGTTACGTTTTAGGACTAGTGAGGTGTGCTATTTTTAATTATGATAGATATCTTTTGCTATAACTAAGATTTAGTGCGTGTAGAACTGGTATGATTATAAAAAAATGAAAGGATGCAATTATGAACTTACTACCAAAAAATTTAGAGGCATTAAAGCGCAAAACTAAAAAGAATCTTATTCCCTTCTTAACACCGCATCTACTCAAACTACGCATCAATACCTATGCCCCTTATATTGGTGCTGGTATCAAGGTTGATCATATTGATCTTGATCAAGGCTTGTGTGTGGTCAGCATGCCGCTCAACGCCTTTAATAAAAATATCGTAGGCACTCAGTTTGGTGGTAGTTTATACTCAATGGTCGACCCTTTTTATATGATTATGCTCATGCACCAATTAGGCAGCACCTATGTCGTATGGGATAAAAGCTCAAACATTGAGTTTATTGCGCCGGGCGACAGCAAAGTTAGGACGCGGATGAAAATCCCCAATACAGAAATTGCCGCTATTAAAGAGCTGGCAAAAGATGGTGATGCAGTCTTTCGTGAATATACTACTGATATTGTTGATGAACAACAAAAAGTCATCGCCACTGTGACTAAAAATCTTTATATCCGTTTGCGTAATCACAGTAAGTCAAAGGATCAGAGCAGTCGTATCGAAAGCATTGACTAATCCTATTTAAAAGCACCTAATATTGCTTAATATTTAAATCCGTAGATACAAAAACCCCAATCTGGCATTTGCACAGATTGGGGTTTTTGTCTTTTTTGGTATGCCCGCTTATTTATATGATAAACCTATGAATAAGGGCTTGTAGCGGAATCTAAGTTTGCGGATTTAGCTTAACCGATTGTGGGCTAAGCTAGGTGCATTCTTAAATACCTGGTGCAGTATCAACAGCATCTGGGACACCAGCGTCAGTTTTTTTCTGAGCGCTTTGTTTTGCTGGACGTGCACCAAGCTTTTCGCGGATACGTGCTGATTTACCAGAACGCTCACGTAAGTAGTACAGTTTCGCACGGCGGACAGCGCCACGACGCTTCACTTCAATGCTATCAATAATTGGCGAATGCAATTGGAATGCACGCTCAACACCAACACCACTTGAAATTTTACGTACCGTAAATGCTGAGTTTAGACCACGGTTACGCTTAGCGATAACAATGCCTTCAAAAGCCTGTAAACGCTCGCGCTCACCTTCACGTACTTTTACTTGAACG
Source organism: Pseudomonadales bacterium (assembly GCA_038235315.1). Classification (GTDB taxonomy): domain Bacteria; phylum Pseudomonadota; class Gammaproteobacteria; order Pseudomonadales; family Moraxellaceae; genus Psychrobacter. The sequence continues at coordinate 5,487 of JBBSUA010000018.1, forward strand.
ACAACAGTGTCGCCTGGGCTAAAGCTTGGACGTTCAATGATCTGAGCGTTTTCAATAACCTGAACTAATGGATGCTTGTTGCTCATGAGAGTTATCTCCTCACATTAGACGATAGAGGCTTAACGCATATCACCTGTTTGTAATAATTAATTATGTCTTTTATTAATATCTTATATCAAATAGACACAACATAAATGGGGGTAGCAAACGGCCATTATTGTATGACTCGTTATATTCTTGCTCAAAACTATTCTGATTAACTGTTTTTGCTATTTATCTTTGCTGTTGGCTTTTGCTAATGCTTTTAACCACTTAGCTTGCTGGGCGCTTGGCGTGAACGCTTGCCATAGATCAGGTCGTCGCAATTGAGTGCGCTTGACTTGTTGGCTAAAGCGCCACTTAGCAATGTTGGCATGATGACCTGAAAGTAATACTTCAGGCACTTGCATACCAGCAAACTCATGTGGCTTAGTATAATGTGGGCAATCAAGCAAGCCATCGACAAACGAGTCTTGCTCAGCTGACTTATCGTCACCCATAATATCAGGCAGACGACGTATCACACTATCCATCAGTACCATTGCAGGCAATTCACCACCGGTCAACACATAATCACCAAGTGATACTTCCGTATCAACATATTGCGATAGTAAGCGCTCATCAATGCCTTCATAACGACCGCATAATATAATCATGCCATCGTACTTAGTCATATCAAGTACCGTACTCTCACTCAACGTTTGTCCTTGCGGTGACATGTAAACCACTGGACAATGCGTGATGTCCATGCGGCAACCATGTTGGCTTGCACGCAGACGAGCATCTTGAATGGCTTTTGATAATGGCTCAGCCATCATCACCATTCCAGGACCCCCGCCATATGGACGTTCGTCGACACGGTGGTAGTTATCAGTAGTGTAGTCACGCGGGTTGATGCACTCAATCGTAATTTTTTTCTGAGTGACTGCACGCGCCGTGATACCAAACTCACGAATCGTTGCAAACATCTCAGGAAAGATACTAATCACGGCAAAGTACATCTGACCTCTATTTGCATAAAAACATCTTCATGGCGATGAGCATTATTGATTATGAATTTAACCCTCTAAAATGACTGAGGCATTAAATTAGTAATCACTAGGCCACGCCACCACTACTGATTTGCTAGTCATATCAACTTGCATAACGGTTTGCTTATGCCACGGTATCAAACGCTCTTCACTATCCAAGCTGTCTGATTTTGCCGCGACCCGCATGATATCATGTGCGCCGGTCTCAAACATTTCTGTGATATCACCAAGATACTCGTCTTGCTCATTGATAACCCGAAGACCAACCAAGTCCGACCAGTAATATTCGTCCTCGTTTGGTTTTGGCAATATGTCTTGAGCAACCCAAATGGTGACACCATTCATTGTTTCAGCGATATTACGGTCAGGGACTTGCTCAAATTGAGCCACAAGTCCTGTGCCTTGTTCCCGCCAAGCTTTAACCGTTAACGGCTTCATACCGATAGAGGTTTTCATCCACCACTGCTTAATATCAAATATTGCCGCATGGTCATCCGTATCGCTAAAAACCCAAAGCCAGCCTTTAATGCCATAAGGCTTTTTAAGCTGACCAATTTTCATAAGGGTACTAGCATCTGGAACAGAGGACATAACGGCTAACCTAACAGTATATAAACAGCGGTAAAATCGCGACTGTCAAACCACAACAATCAATAAAAACAGCGATAAACAGTTAATCACGTATACTGGTCAGACCAGCTACGCTGTGTGTTCTAAAGACTACGAGGTAACGCTACTATCACGCAACCTGTATGTTACGACTAAAATCTCATACCTAAAACTTAGGCAGTAGCTTCAGTAGTCGCAGCAGTCTTGTTGTAAGCTTTTGCCAATGAAGCAACACGATCTGAAGGTTGTGCACCTTTTTCGATCCATGCATTGTACGCTTCCATATTTAGGCGTACTGCTTCTTCTGAGTCTTTAGCAAGCGGGTTAAAAAAACCAATATTTTCGATGTAACGACCGTCGCGCGCGCGGCGCTGATCAGCAACGACTACTTGATAAAATGGGCGTTTCTTGGCACCGCCCCGTGCTAAACGAATAACAACCATGTGAATTCTCTCTTTCGCAGGTATACCAAAAAGGGCATAATTATACCACAGTCTTATTTTATTAAAAACATAAATCATGCATATTTAATTATTTTATAACAATAACTTAAATGATTTCTGATAGCAAACAGGATTATCCATTTATCAATACTCACAAGGGCATGAATAATCTTCAAAATATCAGTCATAAACCATAAAGAGTGAGTGTCCCATAGCGCATTACAGGGGATTGCACTATACTTTATTGCATATCTGCAAGAGCGCTACATTATTATGATACCCCCAACCCCACAATCACGCCGTACCAGTTGGCTGCCGCATTCATATTCGAGCACTTGGCTTACCACCTTAATGGTCGCTTTCATTGTCATTATTAGCGTGGGATTATCCATTTGGTTTTTTTGGCGTAGTCTATATTTGCCTGAACTAAAAAGCCACGCTCGCTATTTAACGAGCGAGCTGCGTTTGATTAACAATGTCAAAGCAGACTGGCCCGACAATCCAGAGGTACAGCGATGGGTCTATCAGAACTCGCATGTCGTCGTGGTTAATAATTCTAATGATTTTCCGCAGGTTTCAGATAAGGCCTTTGTGGGGGAATTTACGGATGTATTGCAACAGGAAATTGGTGCACAATTAGGTCGTCCAGTACAGGTTTATTTTAAGTTCAAACCTACACCGCAAATATGGGTTCAAGACAGCCGCGATAATAGCTTTTGGATACGCGAGCCTGTTGTTTATTACTCACAGTATAGTCCGATACTTTTGATATTATTTTTATTGGGCTTACCTATTCTAACGCTATTAACTATTATTTTATTAGCGCGCCAATTGAACCGCCCACTACGTCATTTACAACGTGCCGCCACCAATTATATTCGTCTTGGTCATGCTACTACCTTACCGACAAGTTCTGGTCCTACTGAGATACGTCAAGTCAATACCGCATTCAATCGGCTATTTACTACCCTCAATCAAGCGCAAAAAGAACGTACTATTATGCTTGCTGGTATCTCACATGACCTACGTACGCCACTCACGAGAATGCGCTTAACCGCTGAGATGTTGCCAGATGACTTTTATCGTGAAGGTCTTATTTATGATGTCGAAGATATGGATGCGATATTGGAGCAATTTATATCGTTTATGAAGGACGGCTCGGATGAGCCCGTACGTTTAACTAATTTGGATACTATATTCAATGAAATCATGGTGCAGTTTGCACCGATGAAATTTGTATATCAATCAGAATGTAGCAAACCTATGCCAGTACGGCCATTATCTATTAAACGCTTGGTAATAAATTTAGTTAATAATGCCAACCGTTATGGCAAGCCGCCCATATATTTGTCTGCTACTGTCGTACCGACATTCATAGACACAGCAATAACAGAAGATACCGATGTCGTCAGCGAAAATGAGGTCAATAAAGAGGCACAAGAGCAGCTTATGATATGTGTGCGTGACTGTGGTGATGGTGTGGCAGAAGATCAATTAGAACGTATCATGCAACCTTTTGAGCGTGGCGAAACGGCACGTACGACTCAAGGTAGTGGATTAGGGCTGGCCATCGTTAGTCGTATCGCGAGTCTACATCACGGCACTGTTGAAGCCATCAATCATCCCGATGGTGGATTACAAGTATGTGTCCATATCCCTTTAATCTCCAAAATTACTGGTGAAGAGCCAGTTGAGACTGACCTACCTTCACCTAATAATGTAGTGAATGGTGAAGACTACTAGAGATCACCATAATCGCGCTAAGCAAACATTAATCTTTACTGCCAATTACTGGCGGAATATACTCAGCACTGTTCGTAAAAGATATGGTGTGTGTCAGCTCTGATTGTGCTGTCTGCACGCTTGCAGTAGAGGTTGGCTGCTGAAAAAAAAGATAATAGCCCAATACCAATGCATTCAATACTACCAAACCTCCAAACAAGTACGGCATTCTTCGTCTCCTCAGATTCAGAATTACAGTAGCGACTATTTAGAAGTTCTACTGAATTCATAATAGGTGTAAATCGTTATTAGGGCGTGTTGAACATTATTTACTCTTTCAGACTACTCATCATCAAAAGTGCGATCGCTTTTCTCTTGTGTCAGTTGATCAGCAGCGATAGTTTGAGTTAATGGTTTGATTGGCCATGTCATCACAAATCTAGCACCGCCTAATTCTGGGCTTTCATCCACACTCATATTACCACTAAACCAAAAAGCAATACGTGAAACAATAGATAGACCTAACCCATAACCACCAGAGGCTCGCGTACGACTGTCATCAAGCCGCGAAAATGGAATAAATACCTTTTCACGATCTGCCTCGCTAATACCGTGACCATCATCCTCGACACTGACAAAAGCAGTGCCTTTTTTGACTCCAGCACTAATCAGAATAGTAGTCTCAGCATAGCGTAAAGCATTGCCAGCAAGGTTTTGGATCACGCGATGAAGGTAACGACGATCAGCTACCGCCGTTACTTTTGCATTGGGTGGATTGCCGACTATTTTTATATCTTTACCTAGCGCGTTGGTTTCACGAACAATCTGTTCAATTAATTCTTTAAGATTAACGGACTCTAGATCTAGCTTTGGCGACCCTTCCTCAAGCTTGGCATAAGTCAGCATTTCATCGATCAAGCCATTGAGCGATTCTATATCTTCGTCAATATAATCACGTTGAGTAAAGCGCGACTCCTCATCGTCAGTATCAGCTAACATATCTACTGCGAAACGAATACGTGCCACTGGTGTACGCAATTCATGTGAAACTGCTCGAGTAAGTTCACGCTGGGATTCTATTAATCGCTTAATATGTTCAGTCATCGCATTAAAGGTCGCAGACAAGCGCGCAATCTCATCTTGACCAATAACTTGTACCTGAATATCAAGATTGCCTTGAGTGACCTCATTTACCCCGACCTGAATCAACTGTAGTTTACGTTCTAATGGGAAAATAAGGGCATAAACCCCTAAGCTAATTAAAAACATGCTAATCAGTACCATACTGATAATAAGGTTCAATGGGAACCAATTAAACAAGGGTACAGGACCCATCAATATTGCCATATCGTTGATTTCAGAGGGCACTATAATTCTGATAGATGAGTTACTTTGGCTCGAACTACTGTCTTGGAATAAAATAACCACTTCATCACGGCGTAAACGTGCCATCTGGTCGCTATCAAGATTAAGCGTATTCACGCCTTTAATTTCAAGGGGAAAAGAGAACTTTTCTTCTAGCTCTGTTAAGCGTTCCCGTTTAGCAGATAGCGTCGTGTAGTAAGATAAATCATCTAACAAAAATACAGCCATTGCCCGCACTTGCTGTTCAGTAACTTGAGATATTTGAACGGTCAATACACTATTACCGTCTGGTAAACGATGATAAACATCAGCGTAGGTAGGCTGATTAGAGTAGCGAACTACGGTATCGCCATTATCAAAACGACGCAGTTCACTTGAGCTAAAGTCAATCTCCTGGAGAGGTACAATACGGAACGTTGCGCCGAACAGGCTGCTAGCATCAGATAACCAATACTCGCGCTGAGTCTCACTTTCTTGACGCCCAACTCCTTCACTGATCAAATAAAATGCACCAGTAGCCATGTTTTCACGATAAGACTGCATGCGCTCCTTATTAATGGTATCCATTAATAACTGGGCGAACAATGCTACACATAGGCAAACTATTAATAGTCCGGCATAAATTCGAACAAAAATACTGTGTTTTAAAGAAGAAACTAGTGACATACGTGTCTTGACCAAACTGTTGAGTAATGACTGTTAATATCATCCTACGCTATGGATAATATCAAATACTGTTAGATGATTATAATACTAAAGCGGCTATAGCTGAGCGTGTACAAAGAGACTAATGGTGTAAATGTTAATAGGTGAGCGATAAGTCACCATTCAATTTTGACTAAAATTGCACTTATAAACGACCACTGGAATAGCATATATAATCATCGACTAATTAAACCACATAATGATTTACATAAGTTCAAATACTTAGCGTTCATCCATAAAAAAACCAGCCTAACGCTGATTTTTTATCACAATATGGAAATTATTACTTTTCTCAGTAGAGAAAACTGACTTAATTACCTTCTTTAACGAATAAGTAGCCTTTGCTACGTACCGTCTTAATACGTTTTGGATTCTCTGGATCATCACCGATTTTTGGACGAATACGAGAGATACGCACATCGATAGAGCGATCTTGACCATCATACTCAATACCGCGTAGGCGCTCAAAGATATCTTCACGCGAAAGAATACGACCAGCATTTGAAGCCAATAGCCATAGCAAGTCATACTCAGCACTCGTAAAATCAACCAACTCTTCGCCTAACATTACTGAACGGCCACCATTATCAATGACTAGCTCACCAAATTCTAAGCGCTGCGGCACATCTTCTGATGGTGCATTTTCAGAGCGGCGTAATAAAGCACGAATACGCGCTAATAGTACTCGCGGTTGTGCAGGCTTAGCCACATAATCGTCAGCACCCATCTCTAAACCAAGTACTTGATCCATATCTTCAGTACGAGCCGTCAGCATCAAGATAGGATTTTGGTAGTGTGGACGCACTTCTCGACATACTGTGAGACCATCGCTACCAGGAAGCATAACGTCAAGTACGACCAAATCTGGTTGTTCACTAACGATACGGCGAATGGCACGATTACCATCGGTTTCAATTGCTACTTCTAAACCATTTTTAACCAAATAGTCTTGGGTTAACATGGCCAGACGCTCATCATCCTCAACAATCAAAATTCGGGGGGTGTTGTCGTCGTCAGTCATTGTCATCGTTGTATCCTCTAATATCTAAATTGAAAATAGTAAAATTAAAAACGTAATAAAGCGGAACAATTCATGCTTATAATGATAGCGCAAAACTGGTAACACAGTATACTATCAAAAACGTAGCTTCCTATACTATAGCCTATTGTCGTTAACAAAACCTATAAACAATAGCGCTTGTCAGTTTAGTTTGCGTCCAAAAATTATACCTTAAACACCACCAACAAGTTAAATAATACTTTAACTTATATATGATGTAACTTCACCTAAAAAGTAATGATTAATAATTCCTATACTTATGGTACCTAGAATGTAATACCATTCACAAAAACTAGAGTAGCACCGAAAACGAGTGCAAGTACCACGTAGGCTAAACGAGTTTGACACGGCTAATCGTATTTTTTGGGTTTGGTATAACTCTGTACCGTATTATCTACTGGTTGCTAATCATTCTATCCTTAATCATCATATCTATCATACTTTATATAATTATTAGCCATAAAAAAACAGCCCTTATAGGACTGTTTTTTATAATTATACTAACTTTATGAAAGCTAAATAGTAAAGTGAAATCTCACCAAATAGCCTTAAGCACGGTTTTTGTACTTACGAATCGTCTGTAGCTGACCCACTGATTCTGCTAGCGATGCTAATGCGGCACTAGTCTGCAAAGTATCAGACTGATTGACAAGCATTTGCTCCGCTTTTTTGCGGGCTTCAACAATCTTACTTTCGTCAAGATTGTGCGCGCGCATAGCGGTATCGGCTAGAATAGTAACCATCTTTGGTTGTACTTCTAACACACCACCCGAAACATAGATAACTTCTTCTTCGCCATTTGCAGTTTGTACGCGCATTGCACCTGGCTTTAGTAAAGTAATTAATGGCGTATGGCCGGGCAATATCCCAATCTCGCCTTCGCTACCAGTTGCGATTAGCATGCTAATCTCACCTGAGTACAATTCTTCACGGGCACTTACGATGCGACACTGTAACGTTGCCATACTCAATTCCTTATTCTAAAAGCAGTGGTTTCCAACAGTAATTATTTTGATAAGACCTTAAAAGCCGTTATAGAAATAATCATCAAACTCGTACTGCGTTTGAGTGGATAAACTCATTATGGTCTATACACTCGCCAGCTAAGTAATTACTCTACTTATGCTGCAGTAGATTTCATTTTTTCTGCCTTAGCAACCACTTCATCGATACCACCAGCCATGTAGAACGCTTGCTCTGGTAGATCATCATACTCACCAGCGATGATTGCTTTAAAGCTTGCAATCGTATCACGTAATGGCACATATTTACCCGGTGCACCCGTGAAAATTTCGGCTACGTGGAAGGGCTGCGA